>NZ_JBQEMM010000019.1:0-27356 GCF_053470025.1 Arthrobacter sp. CP30 | reverse complement strand
CCACCCCACCCACCCCATTCGAGGACGCACCACATGACCATGACCGCAGAACAGGCCACCTGGTTCGCCGGCACCTTCGACAAGCTCGTGGAGAACATCGGCGAGGCCGTGCTCGGCAAGACGTACGTGGTCCGCCTCGTCCTCACGGCGCTGTTGACCGAGGGTCATGTGCTCCTCGAGGACGCCCCGGGCACCGGCAAGACCATGCTCGCCCGGTCCCTGGCCGCGACGGTGCGGGGCAGCCACTCCCGCATCCAGTTCACCCCCGACCTCCTGCCCTCGGACGTCACCGGCGTGACGATCTACGACCAGAAGACGCAGAACTTCGAGTACCACCGGGGCCCCGTCTTCGCGAACATCGTCCTCGCCGACGAGATCAACCGGGCCTCGCCCAAGACGCAGTCCGCGCTCCTGGAGGTCATGGAGGAGTCCCGGGTGACGGTCGACGGCGTCAGCTACACCAACGAGCGGCCCTTCATGGTCATCGCCACCCAGAACCCGATCGAGCAGGCCGGGACCTACCGGCTGCCGGAGGCGCAGCTGGACCGCTTCCTCATCAAGACCGAGATCGGCTACCCCGACCACGCCTCCACCGTGAAGCTGCTGGGCGGCGCCGCCACACGGGACCGTTCGCTGGCGCTCACGCCGATCATCACCACGTCCGCCGTCGTGGAGATGGCGGACCTCGCCGCCGACACCCACGTGGACCCCGCCGTGCTCGACTACATCTCACGACTGACCGAGCAGACCCGCAGCGCGCCCGAGACACGGCTCGGCGTGAGCGTGCGCGGAGCCCTCGCGATGGTGCGCGCGGCGAAGGTCTGGGCCGCGGGGCAGGGCAGGCACTACGTGCTGCCGGACGACGTCAAGGAGCTGGCCCCCTTCGTGTGGACGCACCGCTTCGTCATGGACCCCGAGGCGGAGTTCGCTGGGGCGACGGCGGAAGCCGTCCTCCGCCGCGTCCTCGACGACGTCCCCGCGCCCCAGCAGCGCCTGTCCGCCTGACGGCTGCACCGACCGGATGAGGACAGCATGAGCTCCACCACGGCCCGCCGACCCCGCCGGTCCCGTGCGGCAGCGGACGGGACGACCGCGCAGCGGGCAGCGGCCGACCGCCCGCCGGCCGGCCGAGGGCAGGACCGGGCGGCACCTGGACGGCCGGCTGCCGGTCGAGGCGCGGTACGGGCGCCAGCCGGACGGACCACCGCCGGTCGCGTCGCGGCCTCCCGCATCGCTGCACTCCTGCGCCGAGCCCGAGAGCGCATCCGGCACGCCTCGGCACCGGTGACCGACGTCGTCGGGCCGCTCGGATGGTTGCTGCTCGGACTCGTCATGCTCCTCGCCACGCTCGGGACGGCCCTCGGCTGGGACGAGGCCGTCATCGCGGCGGTGCTGGGAGCCGTGCTGCTGCTCCTCGCCGTGGCCTTCATCCTGGGCCGCTCCGCCTACGAGGTGGAGCTGGACCTCGCCCGCACCCGCGTGGCGGTCGGCGACCGTGCCGTCGGCGGCGTCACCGTCGCGAACGCCTCGGACCGCACCCTGCTCCCGGCGTCGCTCGAGCTGCCTGTGGGGGCCTCCACCGCGCTGTTCCACCTGCCCCGGCTGCGGCCGGGGCAGGACCACGAGGACCTCTTCAGCATCCCGACCCAGCGTCGCGCGGTGATCGTCGTCGGGCCCGTCCGCTCGGTGCGACAGGACCCGCTCGGACTGCTCCGCCGGCAGGTGACCTGGACGGACCCGACGGACCTCTACGTCCACCCGCGCACCGCCCCGCTCACCGGCTCGGCGGCCGGTTTCATCAAGGACCTCGAAGGGCTCCCCACCAGGGAGCTCTCGAATGCCGACGTCTCCTTCCACGCGCTGCGCGAGTACGTGCCGGGCGACGACCGCCGTCACATCCACTGGAAGACCACCGCGCGCACCAACACCCTCATGGTCCGCCAGTTCGAGGAGACCCGGCGCTCGCACCTGGCCGTCGCCCTGTCGGTCACCACTGCCGAGTACGACGGCGAGGCGGCCTTCGAACTCGCGGTCTCGGTCGCCGCGTCGATCGGGCTGCAGGCGCTGCGCGAGCAGCGGAACCTGAGTGTCCTGACGCAGGACGGCCCGCTGCGCTCCGAGACCGGCCGTGCCCTGCTGGATGCCGTGACGCGTATCGAGGGCAGGGTCCTCCGCGCCACCGCCGTCGACCTCGCACGCACCACGGCCGACGCCGTCCCCAACGCCTCCGTGGTGTTCCTGGTGGTCGGCGCGTCGGTCACGCCGTCGCAGCTGCGCTCGGCCGCGGCCTCGATCCCGCCCGGCATCCGCTGCCTGGCGATCCGGTGCATCGACGGAGCACCCGCCGCACGGTCGTCCATCGGCGACCTGACGGTGCTGACCCTCGGGGACCTCGATGATCTGGCCCTCGTCCTGCGGAAGGCCGCGGCGTGAGTACCGTGCGGCCTGCCGGCCGCGCGGGGACGGACCTGCCCACCGACGTCAGGATCGAGGCCGGACGCGGCATCCCGGAGGGACATCCGGCCGACGGGCGATCCCCTGTCCCGCCCCTGCAGGGGATCATCGACGCCCTCGTGCTCCTCGTGCTCCTGGGTCTCGGTGTCCTCGCCCTCGGGCCCACCTTCGGCGACGACCCGCGCTACCTGGTCGCCGGCGTCGGGGGCGTGGTGCTCGGCCTCGCACTGGCGTGGGAAGGCGCCCGCCGGGGCTGGCGCGCCTGGCGCATGGCCAACGGTGCCGCGCTGACCTACCTCGTGGCAGGCAGCGCGCTGGCCGCACCCCAGGAAGCGCTGGGGGGTGTCCTGCCGACCCTGCAGTCGCTCCGCGTGATCGTGCTCGGCGTCGTCCTGTCCTGGAAGGACCTGCTCACCGTCGCACCGCCGGTCGGGACGGCGGGCGGCACGCTCGTGGTGCCCTTCCTGGCGGCGCTCGTGTGTGCGGCCGTGGCGGGGACACTGGCGTGGCGAGGTCGCGGGGCGGGCTGGACCCTGGTCCCGGTCCTCGTAGTGTTCGGCGGGTGCATCGCCCTCGGGACGGACCGGGTGTCCCTGCCGGCCGTCCGCGGTACGCTGCTCCTCCTGGTGGCCCTCGTCTGGCTGGCCTACCGGCGGGACCTCCAGCGGGTCGGTGCCACGCGCTCCCTCGTCCCGGCGGATCCGGTGGACCCGACCGGAGCGACCGTGGGGCGGAACAGGCGCCTCGCCCTCGGCGCAGGCATGCTCGCCGTGGGGACGCTGCTGACCCTCGCCGTCACACCGCTCGTGACGGGCGGCTCCGATCGCCAGGTCCTCCGGGACGTCGTCGAGCCTCCTGTGGACCTCTACGCCTACCCGAGCCCGCTGACGAGTTTCCGCACCTATGTGAAGGACAGCACCGACGACGTCCTCTTCACCGTCGAGGGGCTCCCCGAGGGCGAACGCCTCCGCCTGGCCGCCCTGGACACCTACGACGGCGTGGTCTACAACGTGGACCCGCAGGCCGCCGGGAGCTTCTCGCGAGTGGGTGACGCGGCCCGGCTGAGCGGGGCCGGCGGCGACCCGGTGAGCGGCATGCGTGCGCGGCTGTCCATCACGGTGGGCGACTACTCCGGTGTCTGGTTGCCGGCCGCCGGCGACGTCGAGGGCGTGCGTCTCGGGGGACCGCGCGGAGAGGACCTGGGCCGCGCGCTGTACTACAACGACGACGCGCGGACCGCGCTGTCCACCATCGGCGTCCAGGAGGGGGATGCCTACGAGGTCGACGCCGTCTTCCCCGAGAAGCTGAGCGACGAACAGCTCGCCCAGTACGACTTCGCCCAGCTCTCCCTGCCGCGCGTCGTGAACGATCCGCCGGTGATCGCGACGAAGTCCGCCGAGTACATCGGATCGACCGCGGAACCCCTCGAGCGCGCCCGCAGCCTCGAGCAGGTGCTCAGCGCCCAGGGATACTTCAGCAACGGGAAGGACGACGAGGCGCGGTCCCTGCCCGGTCACGGGGCGGCGCGCATGCTGTCCCTGCTCGACGCCGACGAGATGGTGGGCGACGACGAGCAGTACGCCGTCGCCATGGCCCTGATGGCGCGCAAGGCGGACATCCCGGCCCGCGTGGTCATGGGCTTCTACCCGGACTGGGACGAGGTCCAGGACCCCTCTGCCCCCCTGCAGATCACCGGTGAGGACGTGCACGCGTGGGTGGAGATCGCGTTCGACGGCGCCGGGTGGGTCCCCTTCGACCCCACGCCCCCGGAGGACAACGAACCGGTACCGCCGCAGCAGCAGCCGAAATCCTCGCCGAAGCCGCAGGTCCTGCAGCCCCCGCCGCCACCGCAGGAACCGGCCGAACTGCCGCCGGACGCCGCCCCCGAGGCCCAGGACGCGGAGGACCGCGAGAAGGACCTCCTCGACGAGCTGGCCCCGGTGCTGACACTGATCGGCCTCGCCGCGATCCCCCTCGTCCTGCTGGTGCTGCCCCTCGTGGTCGTCGCAGGGCTCAAGGCACGACGCCGTAGGCGGCGCCGGTTCACGGGCGAGCCCGCCCAGCGGGTCGGCGGCGGCTGGAGCGAGGTCCTGAGTCTCGCGACGGACCTCGGTGCCGAGCCGGATCCACGGGCGACCCGACGCGAGAGCGCCGCCGCCCTCGGCGCCGCCTTCCCGTCCGGCCGGGCCGGCACGGCGGTCCTCGCCCGGCGGGCCGACGCGGGGATCTTCGCGTCCGGGCAGCCCTCCGAGGAGGAGGTCGAGGACTACTGGCGATCGGTCGACGCCTCCCTCGGCGACCTCAGAGGATCCGTCGGGTACTGGAAGCGGCAGCGCGCCCGCTACTCGCCCCGATCGCTGCGCCGGGAGCGGCGACTGCGCGCCGACGCGCGCCGGCGTGACGCGAAGGGTGCTGACGGCCCGCCGACGTCCTCCGCCCCGGGCCGACGGGCAGAGGGCAGAATGGGGTCATGACCGACCATCGAGCCCGCCCTGCCGCGACACCCCCTCCGCTTCGCCGGCCCGCTCCCGGGAACCACCATGAGTGAGCCGCAGGCCCACGGCTCGCACGCCGTCGACCTCGGAGCTGCGTCGGGCAGTGGTGCGTCGAGCGCGCACGGTACCGCGGACCAGGGCGGAACGGGGTACGGCGCAGGCGGCGGCCCCGCTGTCCCGGCCGACGCCGACCCCGAGCGCGACGACGCCCGCCGCTCCTCACCGAGCCTCGGCATCCGCCTGACGTACGGGTTCGGTACGGATCGGGGTCTCCGCCGCGAGCTGAACGAGGACTCCTTCATCGCCGTGGAGCCCGTCTTCGCCGTGGCCGACGGCATGGGCGGCCATGAGGCCGGCGAGGTGGCCAGCAGCATCTGCGTACGGACGCTGGGCGCCAGCAGCATCATCGGCAGCAGGGCGCCGCAGTTCACCGCGAACGATCTCGAGGACCTCATCCGGGACGCGGACCAGCGCATCCGCAGCGAGGCGGGCGGCCACGCGGGCACCACGCTGACCGGCGCCGTGCTCGTCGAGGAATCCGGCGCGCCCTACTGGCTCTTCTTCAACGTGGGCGATTCCCGGACGTACCGCCTCAGCGGTGGAACCTTCGGCCAGATCTCCGTGGACCATTCCGAGGTCCAGGAACTGGTGGACATCGGCCGCATCACGGAGGAGGAGGCGCGCACGCACCCGCGCCGGCACGTCGTCACGCGGGCGCTCGGGACGGGTGACGACGCCGAGGCGGACTTCTGGCTCATGCCCGTCGAGGAGGGCGACCGCATCCTCCTGTGCTCCGACGGGCTGAGCGGGGAGGTCACGGACGACGGTATCTGCACCATCCTCAGCACCGTGGAGGACCCGCAGGAGGCCTGCGACGAGCTGATCGCCGCGACCCTCCGGTCCGGCGCGCGGGACAACGTCACCGTGATCGTGATCGACGCGAGCGATCTCGGCGGCCACGACGCGGACGCCATCACGGTGCCGCGGGGCGGCCTCTTCGCCGCGGACGGGGACGCCCGGCTTCCCGGTGCGCCGGCGTGAACCCTGCACCGCTCGGGTACAGCCCGGGGGAGTGGCTCTGCCTCGTCCGGCACGGGCTCGTCGCCGTCGTCCCGCGATCGACGCCCGTCGAGGACCTGGAGCGCCTGTGGCAGGCGTTGCTTCCGGGCGTCTCGCTCGGACACCTGCTGCCGGTCGCCGCACGCGGGCTGGGTGCCGGACTCGACGCGGTGCCGCCCTTCGCGCTCCTGGCCGTCGGTGAGGACCTGCACGTGATGCTGCGGGGTCCGTTCGCTCTGACGACGGGGGAGCAGGGGGCGGAGACGGCGCGGGTGGCCGGGGGCGGACGCATCACCACGTGGACGGAGAGCGTCATCGAGGGTGGTGGCCGCGGGGCCTTCGAGCTCGCCTGCGGTGAAGCCGTGCCGCCGGGCCCGCTGTATCCGATGGAGTCGGGCATGGTGCTGGCCTCGGTCATCCGTGGCGGTACGCGCGTCCCGGGCACGCCCGACGTCGTCCGGGTCTCCGGTGCCGACGGGGTGTCCGGCAGCCCCGCGCGGGAGGCCGTGGTGCCCGTGACCCGCCCACCGGCTGCGGACCCACCCCGGCCGACCGACCCGGTGCCCGTTCGGCCCGCCCGTCCGGTGAAGACCCTGATCGACTCCATCCCTTGGCTGCGCGCCGATGCGGAGGGCGCGGGCTCCGGAGCGAGCGACGTCCGGACCACCGACGACGGGACCGCCGTGGCCGCGAGGCCCGCCGATGCCGGCGTCCGGACCACCGACGACGGGACCGCCGTGGCCGCGAGGCCCGCCGATGCCGATACCGACGCCGATGCCGACGCCGATGGGCCACGCTCCGCACCGATCCTTGCAGGCATGAGCGATCACGACGGTGACACGATCATGGGTCCGCCCTCGCCCGATGTGGATTCCGACCAAGCGGACGAGCGGATACCGGAAGTACCAGCACCTGCGGTGCCGGTATCTGCAGCGCCGGTACCGGAGGCTCCGGGTGAGGCGGAGGGCCGGAGGCCGACCGCCCCGCAGGCCGTGGGTGACGCCGACTCCGCGGACACGATCGTCCGGCCCGGCGCCGCTGGTCCCGATGCCCAGGAGCGCTCGCTCCGGTCGCCGTCGAGCCCGGGTACGGGTCCGCTGGTCGTGGCACGCCTGTGCCGTCAGGGGCACGCCAACGCGCCCACCCGTACCGTGTGCAGCCACTGCGGGTCCGGACTGAACGACGAGACGGAACAGGTGCGGCGCCCGAGCCTCGGACAGGTGCGGCTGAGCACAGGAGAGGTGTTCGAGCTCGACCGGTCGCTGGTGTTCGGGCGGCAGCCCTCCGTCTCGCGCGTCGCCGGCCGGGAGATGCCGCGGCTCGTGCAGGTGCCGAGCGGCGGTGGTGACATCTCACGCTCGCACGTCGAGGTGCGCCTGGACGGCTGGCACGTCCTGCTCTGCGACCTGCGGGCCACCAACGGCACGCTGCTGCTCCGAGCAGGCCAGCCACCGCGCCGGCTCGGCGAGGGCGAGACGGCCTTCCTGCTCGACGGCGACGTCGCCCAGCTGGCCGACGACGTCTCCCTGCGCTTCGAGGGACTGCCGTGAGCCCGAAGCGACTGCCGGCGCCGCCTCCCGCCCTTCCCGGGTACCGCTACGTCAGCCTCCTGGGCTCCGGCGGTTTCGCCGACGTCTACCTGTACGAGCAGGACCGCCCGCGTCGACGGGTCGCCGTCAAGGTGCTCCTCTCGGACCTGCGCACCGACGGCGCACGCCGGGCCTTCGAGGCGGAGGCGAATCTGATGGCGCAGCTGTCCTCCCACCCGTACATCGTCACCATCTTCGAGGCGGACACCACGGCGGACGGGCACTCCTACCTCGCCATGGAGTACTGCTCCCGGCCCAGCCTCGACGTCCGCTACCGCAGCGGCCCGCTCTCGGTCGCGGAGGCACTGACGGTGGGCGTCCAGGTGGCGTCGGCGGTCGAGTCGGCGCACCGCGCGGGGATCGTCCACCGCGACATCAAGCCGGCCAACATCCTCGTCACGGACTACAACCGTCCCGCCCTCACCGACTTCGGGATCTCGGGCACCATCGGCGGGACGGGCGATGTGCAGGACCACGGCATGTCCGTCCCGTGGTCACCGCCCGAGGTGTTCGGGGACGAGGCGGTGGACGGCGTGCTCGCGGACGTGTGGTCCCTGGGTGCCACCGTCTACACCCTGCTCGGCGGTCACTCACCCTTCGTGCAGCCGGGGGCGGACAACGGGCAACTCGCACTGATGGACCGGATCGGATCTGCACCGTTGCGCCGGACGCACCGCGAGGACGTCCCGGACTCCCTCGAACTGGCGCTCGCCACGGCGATGTCCAAGCAGCCGTCGTCGCGCTTCCCCTCGGCCTACTCGTTCGGACTGACGCTGCAGCGCATCCAGACCGAGCTCGGATTCTCGGTCACGCCCTTCGAGGTCCTCGACGAGACCGGGGACACGGTCGGCGAGGACGACGGCGAGGAGGCGACGCGCGTACGGCGCGTCCTGTCGATCGACCCCGGCGCCGGCTCGCCCAGGCCGACCTTCGCCGACGCGCCGACCACCCGCCCCGCGACCCCCCGGTTCCTGCCCGTTCGGACGGGGCAGGACGCAGCGCAGGGGGATCCGGACGGGGGACGGACGGTTCTCCGCGGATCCTCCGCCGTTCGCGGTACCGGCACGTCATCCGGTCAGACGGGAGCGGATACGGGCACCACGGGTCGCACGACGTCGTCGACCCTCCCGTCCGGGGCGGAAGCCACGCCGCCCGACGCTCCGGGACGCGGGGCACGGCCCGCACGCAGTACATCCGCTCTGCTCGCGGCGGGCGCCGCCGTCGTGGGCGGGATCGTGATCGCCGCGATCGCCCTGGGCGGGACGGACGAGGACACCGGGCCGCCGCCGGGCTTCACGCAACCCCCCGCCGACCCGCTCGCGGGCGTGGAGGGCAACGTGCCCCCGCCCGAAGCGGTGCAGGGCAGCGCGGACGGAGACTCGGTCACCTTCAGCTGGACCAATCCCGACCCGCGGGACGGGGACGTCTACCGATTCCGCACCGTCACGGTGCGGGAGACGTCCGACTGGACCCGGACGCTGCAGACCACCGCCTCGGTGCCGGCGGACCCGTCCGGTACCACGTGCATCGACGTCCAGACAGCGCGCGGCAACGGCCAGGGGTCGGAGCCTGCGGCCGCGTGCTGGCCCGAACAGCCCGAACAGCCCGAATGACGCGGAGAGGATGACCATGGGGGAGCTTGCGCTCGACTACTGCGGGGAGTGGCACGAGCCGCCCGACGACGCCGTGTTCAGCATCGGCAGGGAGGGTGACCTGGCGGTGGACGAGAACCCGTACCTCCACCGGCAGTTCCTGGAGATCGCCCGGCAGAACGGCATCTGGTGGCTGTCGAACGTGGGCAGCATGATCTCGGCGACCGTCGCGGACACCACCGGCGGCATGCAGGCCTGGGTCGCGCCGGGTGCGCGCATCCCCATCGTCTTCGGCCAGACGCGGGTCGTCTTCACCGCCGGACCGACCACCTACGAGTTCGACATCCACCTGCGGACCCCTGCCTTCCGGCAGCAGGCGAGGGCTGAGGACAGCGGCGGAGCGGCCACGATCGGACCCGTGCGGTTCACCGATGCCCAGAAGGCGGTGATTGTCGCGCTCGCGGAACCCCTGCTGCGGCGTGAAGGCACCGGCTACAGCGCCATCCCCTCGTCCGCCCAGGCTGCCGAGACGCTCGGGTGGGCGCTGACCCGCTTCAACCGCAAGCTGGACAACGTGTGCGACAAGCTGGATCGGGTGGGTGTGGCGGGACTTCGCGGCGGAGCGGGCAGGCTGGCGACCAACAGGCGTGCACGGCTCGTCGAGCACGCGATCACCTCCCACCTCGTCACCGCCGAGGATCTCGGCCTGCTCGACACCCAGCAGGGCCGCGCCGAGGACGAATGATCCCCCGGAGGGGTGGCGGAGGAACCGGCACCGCGCCCACCTAGAATCAGGACGGTCGGTGTCGCACGGTGAGGGGGACGTCCCTGCACGGCACCCCCAGGAAGACAGGACCCATCCCATGGCCCCGAAGCTCGTCAACGCCCTCGCCCGACAGCGTGTCATCGCCAAGGTCCTGGACGCCGTCCTGCCCGCGCTGGCAGTCGCGGTCGCCCTCCTGGTCGGTGGCGGGACCACGGCGGTGCTGACGGCCTCGGGTCTGGCGCTGCTGTACTGGATCGGCGTGCTCGTCTGGGAGTCGGTGTCGGGACGGACGCCGGGAAACGTGGTGGTGGGCCTCAGGACCGTCGGTCCCGCCGGTGGGCCCCCGGGATTCGGTCCCGTCCTCGTCAGGGCGCTGGCCCTGGCCGCTGCCTCGATCGTCCCGCTGGTCGGTCCCGTCGTGGTGCTCGTCTCCAACCTCTGGGACCGTGACGGGCAGCGGAGGGGCTGGCACGACAAGCTGGTGGGGACCTATGTGGTGGATGTCCGCGCAGGCCGCGATCCGCTGGTCACCGGAGGCATCGACGGACCCCCTGCGCGCGACGTCGCGCACGGCGAGGATGCAGGCATCGGACCGGTACCGGTCCGAGCGGACGCGGCTGTCAGCGGCCGGTCCGGCGACGGGGTGGAGAACCTGGTGCTCGCCGGACGCAGGCTGCCGGGGCAACAGGTCGGGGGCCCGACGGACCGTTTCGCGCCGTCGAATCCGCCACCGGGATCGGGTACGGCGGGAGAAGACCCGACCGGGACGACCGCCGCGGAGGCTGCAGCGGGACCGGCAACGACTCCGTCGGGAGACTCAGCAGCCGATCTCGCGACCGGGGTCGTTCCGCGGGCACCCGCCGCGGAGGCTGCAGCGGGACCTGCCGATGGCGCTGACCGGGCCTTCGCCGGCGTCACCGCATCCGCACCCGCCGGCAGTGCTGCTGCGCCCGACGTCGCCGTCGGCACGACCTGGGCACCCGATGAGGGGCACGCGGGCGGTCGCTCCGCGCCCGGTCCTGACGTGTCGGCGGGCGACCCGGCCGTCCCCGTGCTGCGTGTGCTCGTCTTCGACGACGGCACGGAGGTCGAGATCGCCGGGCAGGCCCTGATCGGCCGTAATCCGGAACCGCGGGCCGGGGAGTCGGTCAACTACCTCATCAATTTCGCCGATCTCAACCGGTCCGTCTCGAAGACCCACGTGCATGTGGGCGTGGACGACGGTGCGGTCTGGGTGACCGACCGCGGTTCCACCAACGGCAGCTTCCTCCTGGACCAGACCGGGGTGGAGCAGCCGCTCCACCCCGAGGTGCCGATGCTGCTGCCCTCGGGGTGCGGCGTCCGCTTCGGCGACAGACGGTTCACCGTCCGCTAGCTCTGCCCGGCCGGTCAACCAGTCAGCCGGTCATCCTGCCGCCGCGCCCGCCAGCCCGTCAGCCGGTCAGCCCGGCAACACGAGGGCCAGCGCCCCCACCAGGGAGGCATAGGCCTCGAGGGGGTGCTGCCGTCCCGGGATCTCCTCCTGCGCATACTGCACGGCGAGGGACTGGGCGGGAGCAGCCCCGAGGGGCCGCGCATCCCCGCCGGACCCCGATGCGAGGCGCGCAGCGGGTGCGGCGCCGGTCGCAGCGCGTGCCTCCGGACCGAAGAGGGGACGGCGGGAACTGTGGAGCCGGTGAAGCGCGCCGGCCGGGTCAGGCCCGTGTAGCCCACCCCGTGCCCGACGAGCGCCGTGCGTGCCCGTGCCGCGTACAGCGCCCCGGCGAATCCGGCCAGGTCCGCGGAGGAGAGGGGGTCGTCGCTCTCTGCCAGGATCTCGACCGATTCGACCACGGCGTCGGAGGTGCGCTCGACGGTCAGCACCCCGATCGCCGGGACGGGGCTGCTGCTGCCGGTGCGACCACGACCCGCGGCACCGACGGGCGACGGCGTGCGCCAGGGCTTCCGCCAGCGGGTCGGTGCGGGGCACGTTGGCTGATGTATGCAGGTCCTGCCACCACACCGGCGTCCGACCGGCGACGGACCGTCGGCGGCGACCGGGGAGGTGAAGAGGTCCGGGATGCCGACGGATCCCTCCGGTGCCGAGACGTCGGCGCCGGGGTGCAGCCTCGCGAGCTCCGCCGTCGTGTGGACGAGCTTCGCCCGCTCGACGACGAGGAGAGTCACCGACCGGTCGTCGAGCAGTTCCAGATAATGCCCGTCCTCGGAGGGTCGTACGTCGACGGAGTCGACCACGTGACGCAGGGCCTCGATGACGACTTCTCCGGTCGGCTCGTCGACGGACAGCACGATCCAGTCACTGCTCATGCCTACTCCTCCTGTGCGCCCGGTGACACGGAGACCGCTGCCGGCTCGTTCCACAAGAGCTGCACCGTCTGGACCGGCCGTCCGGCCTGGACCAGTTGACCGCGCCCGGGCGGGAGTGCGCGAGCCCTGACCCCGCTGACCAGGGGGCCTTCGCCGCGGTCGCCGGAGAGGACGAGGGCCGCCGTCCCCGAGTCGCGGAGTGAGCTGGAGAAGGTCTCGTACAGGCCTCGCGACGAGCCCCGCACGCGTCGGGTGAGGACGGCATGGAGGCCGATCTCGCCGGCGAGGGGGAGATAGGGTGCCAGCCGCGCGAGGGGAGCCGAACCACCGGCGGTCAGGATGTCGTAGTCGTCGATGACCAGGACGATGCGCGGCATCGACTGCACGGCGGCCCGGCCTGCTCCGGTGCGCTTGTCCAGCTCGGTGGCGACGGCGGCCGCGAGCTGCTCTGCCAGGGCGGCGCTGGTCGCATAGCCGCCGAGGTAGGAATCCGGGACCTGGTCGGCCAGGGTGCGGCGGGGGTCGAAGACCGCGAGGACCACGTCGTCCGCCGTGTGCTGTGCCACCATGCTGCGGATGACGGAGCGGAGGACGTTGGTCTTGCCCGACCCCTCGTCGCCCAGGACCATCAGGTGCCGCTCGCGCAGCTCGAGGTCGAGGTACTCGACGTCGAGGTCCGCCTCGCGGAGGCCGAGGGGGACCAGCGCCTGCCGCTCGGGGACGGCGACCGTGGACGCGGCCACGGTCTCGGGCAGGACCCTGACACGCATGGCCCGCTGGTCCGTCGAGGACGCGACCGCGGCCACGAGATCGCGCATGCCCTGGACCGCCGTGTCCTCGTCGGAGACACCGTCGATGCGGGGGAGCGCGAAGTGCCCCTGGAGCCTGTTCGCGGCCAGGCCGCGCCCGGGACGTCCCAGGCTGACGGCGTCGGCGGTCTTCCGGCCGTGGGCGGACTCGCCCGGATCCGCGAGCCTGAGTTCGATCCGGTTACCGAAGAAGCTCTGCTGCGAGATGCGGATCTCGTTCATGCGCGAGGACGTCGTCACCACGTGCAGGCCGTATCCGCCGCCACGGGCGATGAGCGAGTGCACCTGCTTCTCGATGTCCTCGAACTCGTCCGTCAGCTGGCCGTAGCCGTCCAGGACCAGGACGACGTCGGCGCTGGTCACCTCGGGGACCTGGCCCTGCGCACACATGCGGCGCAGGGTCGGCAGGGAGTCGATCTGGTACCGCTCGAAGAGCCGCTCACGCTCGGTCAGCATGGCGAGGAGCTCGTCGATGGTGCGGCGGATCACCTCGCGATTGCTGCGCACGGCCACCCCGCCCACGTGGGGCAGACCCTCGAGGGCCATCAGCGAGCTGCCGAGCAGGTCGATGCCGTAGACACCCACCTCGGCCGGGCTGTGGGTCAGTGCGAGGCCGGCCACGATGGTGCGGAGCGCCGTGCTCTTGCCCGTCTGCGGACCGCCCACGATCGCGAGGTTCCCGCCGTTGGCGGACAGGTCGAGCTCCCACACGCCCTGCCACTGGTGTGCCGGGTCGTCGAGGAGCCCGACGCCGATCCGGAGGGGGGCGGTCCGGGTCATGGCGTGGCCGAGACGGAGCCCCTGGCTCGTCGTCTGGATCCCCCCGGCCGCGGCGTCGAGCGAGATGCCGGCCGGCAGCGGAGGAAGCCAGATGGGGTTGACGGCGCGCGGGAAGGTGGACAGCGTCTCCATCAGGGTCGAGAGCACGGTGGGGCCCGTGGTCCGCTTCGATCCGCTGGTCGACTGCGGTGCCGGCGCCTCCCTGGCCGCCGGGTTCGAGGAGAGGAGGGTGGCGGCGTACCGCGGGACCTCGAGCACCTCGTCCAGCTCCCCGCCGTCGTCCTCGTGCTCCTGTTCCTCGAGCAGCGCGTCGAGCGGGCCCGAGACGTAGCCCGCCTTGAATCTCGTGTAGGTGGTGGTGTCCACCTTGAGGTAGCCGAACCCCGGCACAGGGGGCAGGTGGAAGGCATCGGGAGTCTCGAGCACGGTCCTGCTCTCGGCCTCGGACAGCGTACGGAGGCCGATGCGGTAGGACAGGTACGTATCGAGTCCCCGGAGCTTGCCGGCCTCGATGCGCTGGCTGGAGAGGAGGAGATGCACGCCGATGGACCGTCCGATCCGTCCGATGGACAGGAAGAGGTCGATGAAGTCGGGGCGGGCGGTGAGCAGCTCGCCGAACTCGTCGATGATGACGACGAGGTGCGGCAGGGGCGGCAGGTCCTCCCCGTGCGCCTTCCGCTCCTGCCGATGCAGCTGGTAGTCGGTGATGTTCGCGAGGTTCCCCGCGGACTTCAGGACTTCCTGGCGGCGCTGGATCTCGCCGGCGAGGCTGGCGTACACCCGCTCGATCAGGCTGAGGTCGTCGGAGAGGTTGGTGATCACACCGGTGACCTGCGGTGCCCGTTCGAAGGGTGCGAAGGTGGCGCCGCCCTTGTAGTCGACGAGCACCATGGCGAGCGTCTCGGGAGGGTGGGTGGCCAGGAGCCCGACGACGAGGCTCCGCAGCATCTCGCTCTTGCCCGATCCCGTGGCCCCGATGCACAGGCCGTGCGGGCCCTGGCCGAACTGGGCCGCCTCCTTGAGGTCGAGCAGCGTCGGTCGTCCGCGGTCGTCCGCGCCGAGGGGCACACGGAGGAAGTCGACCTCGCTGCGCGGCTGCCAGAGCCGGCGGATGTCCTCGGTCCCGAGTTCAGGGGTCAGTCCCAGCATCTCGAGGAACCCCACCGAGCTCTCGGACGCGTCGTGTTCGAGGGAGTCGGGGGACAGCCGCAACGGTGCCAGATCGCGGGCCACCGCCTCTGCCGTGGGAACCGGGAGGTCGTCGAGGATGCCGCGCTCGACGAGGGGGTCGACGCTGTCCACCCGGTAGTTCTCGACCATGAAGCCGTCCGGGGTCTCACTGATGCGCAGCGCCACCTCACCCGGCTCCTGCAGCCTGTCGGCCACCAGATGCACGGTGGTGATGCCGAGCTGACCCGGCGCGGCGTGGGTGTCGGGCAGGTGCAGTTCCACCGGTAGGCGTCCGTAGGCGTCCACCACCACGAGGAGGCGGGGCAGCGCAGCGCCGACACCGCCGCGGAGGAAGTTCTTGCGGGACTCGGCAGCGAGGCTCGACCGTTCGAGGAGATCCTCGCGGAGGAGGTCGGAGAGGTGCTCGACCGTCGGTGCGAGCCGGCGCACCGGTCCTGTCCGGTGGGTCTTCTGCTGGTCGGCGAGGTGCGGGAGCCAGGTCGCCCACTCCCAGTCGGGGCGCTCCTGTTCGTCGCAGGCGATCGCGAGGAGCAGGTCCTCGGGGGAGTGGAAGGACGCGGTCTCGGCGACGAGCAGCCGCCCGACCTGCAGCACGAACGCGCGGGAACCGATCACGCTGACGTTTCCGGCACAGTCGAGGGGCAGCGTGATGGGCAGGTCCGGGCTCGACTCGTAGCGCTGCCTGAGCAGCTCCAGCTCCGTCGTCATGAACGTGTCGGCCTGCTGCAGGGCGGACCCCGCGTTGGCGACGTGGATCTCGCGGTTGCGCCTCGGGCCCGTGCCGAGGCGCACACGCAGGAAGTCCTCGTTGGCACGCCGGCGTTCCCACAACCGCTGGGGGTTGCGGATGATGTCGAAGAGGGCGTCCGGCGGGGGACTGCCGACCCTGGCGATGCGCTCGGCGAGCTGCTCCTCGGCGCGTAGCTGGGTCCTCGCGCGCTCCAGGTACTCGAGGTAGTCCTCCCGCTGCTCCCGCCGCTGCCGGCCCTGCTTGCCCCGCTGGCTCACCATCATGACCACCGAGGCGAGCACGGTGACGATCATCATGAGTGCGCCGACGGCGGCCAGGGAGGATCCCCTGAAGAGCATCATCACGGTCATCGACAGGCCCGCGCCGAGCAGCGGGACGAGGGACATCATGTTCATCCCGCCCCCGCCGGATTCGACGGGTGGTGGGGCGTCCAGGCTGAAGGGCGGAAGCTGGCGGGCCGGTTGCGTGGTGCGGGCCGGCCGGTGCACGATCCGCACGCTCATCGGACGCCTCCGTCGATCGCCAGGTGCAGCGCGCGGGACGCGAGTTCGCTCACCTGCAGCCGCGTCCTCCGCGCGAGCAGCGCCAGGTCCAGTTCCACTCCGGCCGCGAGGTGCCGGTCGTAGTCGAGGTGGACCGCGGGGATGCCCGCCCCGCTCAGCCGCGCGGCCTGGCGTGCGGGGTCCAGGGCGGCGCGGTCATCCACACGGACGACGACGACGAGCAGCGGCACGTACCCGGGCTCGCCCGGTTGCGGCCACCGGTAGGTGACGGCGAGGGCGTCCTCGATCCCTGCGACGGACGCCGGGGTCACGAGGAGGGCGGCGTGAGCCTGGTCGACGGCCCAGACGGTCGTGGGGAGCTCCATCCCCGCGCCGCAGTCGTAGACGGTGACGGGACAGAACCGGGAGACGGTGCGGGCCAGGCCCGTCGCGTCCTCCGTGCGCGTCCCGGCGAAGGGCGGCACCGTGAGGCGGGCGGCCCCGCTCCCCGCGACCAGGAGGTTCTCCTGTGCCCTGCCCATGACCCCTGCGAGCCCGTCGACGGTGGCCACGGGTCCCGAGGCGATGAGCTCGGCGGCGGACGGCGCGCATTCGAGGCCCAGCCTGAGGCTGAGGGTGCCGAGACCGGTACCGGCGTCGATCGCCGCGATGGTGTCCGAGCGCATGGCCGCGAACACGCGTGCGAGGAGCGCGGCCGTCGTCGTCCTCCCGGCTCCGCCGCGCGATCCGATGACGGCGATACGCCGCCCGGTGGTCACGGGGGCCTGGGTGCCCGCCGCCGCCCGGGTGAGCTCCTCGCCATAGGCGTCGCTGCGGAAGAGGTCGGTGACGTTCTGCACCAGGGTCCGCAGCGGACCGTCCGCGGGACGCGTCCTGAGGACCCTCCGGAGGCGTTCCTCCGGCGTCTCGAAGGAGCCGGTGCCACGAGGGACGGGGTTGGAAGAGGTCGTCACGGCGTTCATCCGAAGCTTTCGAGGAGTTGGGCGAAGACGCCGAACATCCCCACGGTGAGGGGGACGGAGACGAGGATCGCCAGGGTCTCGAGGCGTTTGGCCTGCTGCCGGCCCCGCGCGGCGACATGGTCGGCCGGGGCGACAGCCAGCGAGACGGCACTGACCACACCGATCAGCAGCACGACGACGCCGACGAGCCAGGGCTGGTGGGGGAGGAACCGGAGGGCGCCGAGCGCGAGTGCGGCGAGACCGACGGCAGACGCGGCATACAGGGCGATCCGCTCGGCCGCGAGCGGGAAGGCACGGGCACGCAGGGCGGTCGCCACGATCAGCGCGGCCAGGAGCGGCAGGGTCCATGCCTGCGTGCTCGCATCGGTGCCGATGATCCAGAGGCCGGTTCCGATGGAGACGGCGGTGACGACCGATCCGAGGCTGAGTGTCGCGTGTGCGGCAGCGATCGCGTCGATCGCGTCGGTCCGTGCGATCGTGTCCCCCTTCGCCCGCTGGTCGTCGAGCGTCGCGAGCCCGGAGGAGGACAGTGCGATCTTCGGCAGCAGCCCGAGCACCAGGACGCCGGCGAGGGCCGCGAGGGCGGCCGCCTTCGGCGGGTCGGGGGCGAGGACCGTCGCCGTTACCCAGACGAGGGACACGGTGGCAAGGGTGAGTGCCGCGCTGGTCATCGCCCGGCGCCTGTCCGCCACGATCCCGATGGCGAGGAACAGGACGATGGTCAGGACCGCGGTGAGGAGCGCGGCCACGGGTAGTCCGTCGTCCCGGTGGACGAACCCGGCGAAGGCGCAGATCCAGCCGGTGGCGAGCAGGGCGATTCCCATGGTCCGGAGGCGGGGGGCGGCACCGGCGAGCGTCCCTGCGCCGAGGAGGACGGCCCCGAGGGCGCCCAGGATCCACCAGGCGCTGTCCGCGGCGTAGGCCTCGAGCAGCAGCTCCGCGCCGGCCCACAGCCCGAGCGCCGTGAGGACGACAGCCGTCACCGATGCCAGTCCGGCGGTCCAGCGACCACGGACCTCCGGGCCGCCGTCCACCACGAGGTCGGTCACGTCGTAGACGACGGCGGCGGGCGGAGCCTCGGCGGCGTCGCACAGGAGCAGGGAGGACCCGTCGGTGACACCCGCGTCGTCGAGCGTGCCGGCGGCGTCGAGCGGTGCGCCATCGGGGCGGACGAGCAGCTTGGCGGCGACGTCCTCGCTCGGCTCGTCCTGCAGGAGGTCGAGGACCTGTGGCATCAGGCCCCCCACGGGCCGGTCGGAGGGGAGGAGGAGGTCGAGGTGGCGCCTGGTGCCGATGAGGGTCACCCGGGTGAAGGCGTGGGCCATCCGGTCAGTCTCCAAGGGGTCGGTGGGGGAACCAGGGCGAGGCCTGGCTGCGGATGTCGCCCGCGGGCTGGTGGACGATGCCGACGGCGCTGTTCTGCTGTTGCTGCTGGCGCTCGCGCTGCTCCTCGAGGAGGTTGCTGACGAAGGAGATGCCGACACACACCGAGGCGACGACGGCGGCGAGGGCGACGCTGAAGAGGAAGAGCCGCACGGAATCCATCCACCGTCGCTGGTGCGGATTCGCACCGAAGAGGACCGCGTTGGTGAGGCGGTTCCTGCGGACGGTGACGGACTCGATGAGCTGGCTGTCGTAGTCGTTCGCCACAAGACCCCCCCGGATTGTTCCTGAAACCGTTCATATACTCGCATCCTTTGACCCGCACGCCGTCCTCCGCGGGCCGGGATGGGGAGAACTACCCATCCTCCGACCTTGACCATCGGCCCCCAGGCCGGTTCGATGAGTACAGCAGGGCCCGCAGGCGTGATGTCGCCCGGGTCCGCGGTCCGCCGGGGCCGGCCCGCTCAGGGTGCAGCAGAGGCATCGAGAAGCGCCGGAAGGCGCCAAGGGGGTAATCGTGAAGTTCGACATGGGTTCACAGACACTGTCCACGCTGACACAGCAGACCGGTACATCGAACGAGGACCTGGGCCAGCTGGTCCGCAGCCTCGTGGAGGCCGTCGCCCCGCTCGAAGGCAAGTTCAACGGTCAGGGCCGCGTCCGCTTCGACGAGTTCAAGCACCGTACGGACGTCGTCGCCAACGAACTGAACGCCTCGCTCGGCATCATCCTGCAGGGTCAGTCGGAGATGGACACCGCCTTCCAGACCGGCGACCAGGAATCGGCGGACAACGCGACCCAGCAGCAGGGGTCGGCCGCCTTCGACGCCGCGCGCTTCGGCGGGCGATAGTCCAGCCGGTCAGCCGGTCAGGCCGCGCATCGCGGCTCCGCCCTGCGGGGCACCTCCACTTCTCCCGAGTACGGCGCCGGACCACCGGTGCGGAAGGACACACCATGTCACAGGATCGCGTCAGCTTCGATACAGATATCTCCGCCTCCGTCCAGGGCGACATCCAGTCGATCGTCGGGCGTCTCGAGGCCCTCATCGCCGACCGCGAAAAGGCCGTCAGCACGGCGATGTCGGATTTCCAGGCCGACGGCGTCTCGGAGGAGTACCAGGCGGTCGAGGTGCGCTTCAAGAATGCCGCCAACGAGACCCGCAACATCATCTCGCTGGTCAAGGAGACGCTGGGCCTGAACGACCAGACCGCCACGGGTGCTGGTTCCCGGGCGCGTTCCGCCGTGCAGAACATCGGCTGATGTGCCCCGGCACCACCGGGACACCTGCGTCGGCGGAGGGCCGGACGGGGGAGTCGAATGTCCTGTGACGTAGCGACCGGCGAGGTCGTCGCCGTCCTGAACAGCGTGAACGACGAGATGCAGGCCTAGGAGGCCCTCTTCACGACCCTCGGTGAGAACCTCTCGGCGCTGGCCACCGCGTGCCTGGCCGAGCCCGTGTCGGCGGAACCGGAGTCGCTGAGCACCGAGGTGGTGCAGCCGGCCCTGCAGAACGTGGCGGGACGGTCCGGAGCGGCCGTCGGCGCGGTGAACGAGGTGGCGACGATCCTGACGACGGCGGACATCGACAGGACGACCGCCGCGAACCAGGCACTCGTCCGCACCGAGCAGGCGAAGGTCGACGGCCTGCCGGACGGCGGCGGGTCCGCCGCACCGGCCTCGCGCACCATCCCCCGCTGGGGGCGGCGCCCACCACGCGTGGGTCCGCAGCGGCCGCGGCCCTTCTCCGTCCGCGTCGATCCCGATGGGTCGCCCACACCTCCCGGACAGGTCTCCCATGACGATCGACATCGCCGGGTTCGACGCGGTGCTTCCTGATGCGGAAGACATCAGGACGGCCGCCGGAGCGTTCAAGGACACCGTCGGCTCGATCAACACCACCGCCACGGTCACCGGGCTGTCGACGGTGTTCCCCCATCATCCGGAGGGAGCCTTCGTCAGCCTGGGGTGGGGTGGGCGGCTGGAATCCCCGGCGGAGCTTGCTCCACGCTATGAAGCGATGTTCGCCCTGATCCAGCAGCTGGCAGGTGACTCCTTCCGCTTGTACGGGGGACGCCCGACCCCGGAGGCGGAGGTCGGGGAAGTACCGATGAACGGTGCTCCCCTGATCGAGTGGATCGCGTCATACGGTCGCGAGCCCGGAGCCGAGCGCGTGCCGTGGAGCACGACGTCCGCGTCACTGAGAGCAGACCCGGAGGCCACAGGACATCGGACGGCCTCCATCTCTGTGGCTGCCGGGGCTCCTACGCGGACGGCGAACACGGTCCTGCTTCGTCTGGCGCCGGACTTCCCGATCGGGACCGCCCAGGAATCGGTGGAACTCCTGCTGGCCCTGGTCCGCATCTGGCAGCCCGATATCGCGGTCCTCCTGACGTCCGACGCTGTTGCGTCGATGTCCCCGTCCACGCATGCGGCGTATGCGTCGTGGACGTCGACCCTGGCTCGGGGGGAGGAACCGACGGGCAGGGGGGAGACCGCCGTTCGCTACGGGGACGGGACGGTGCGGATCGCCGAGGAATGGTCGGTCGAGGCTCTGACAGCGCTCAACGGTGAACTGGTCGCGGCCGGTGCGCCTCGCCTGTCGAAAGGTCGCGCACTGCAGCTCCCGCCGACCCTTCCCCATGACGTGCCCGAGCATCTGGTGGACATCTGCCGGCACATCCGCGTCCCGAACCCACGTGGGAGGTGACGGATGGACCCAGGACTGCGGGCGTGCACATCCATCGTTCCCGACCGACCGAAGCCCTGCGGTGGCGTTCCGGTCGACGTCGGACCTCCGCCGATCCCACCCGGCGGTGACGGACCCGTGGACGCCGCGGCTGCGGGCGGACCTCGGCCGAGGAAACACGTGAGGACGCTGCGGGAATCGATCGATCCTGAGGTGCTGGCGATCGTGGCGGAGTGGTTCGGGGGCAGTGCGCCGGTGTGGCAGGACGACGAGTGGGCCTGCTACGACGCCGAGACGGACGGGATCCTGATCACGGGTGAGCCGGGCGCCGTGTCGGTGTTCTTCACCCTTCATCAGGGCGACCGCGGTGGTGGCCCCGATGTGGTGTGCACGGATCCGGCCGACGCACTGCGGTATGCCCTGTTCACAGCGGGTGTCAGGTTTCGTCAACGGCATCTGTACGGGCGCCTGCTGGTTCCGTTCTCGCCGGCGCTCGCGCGTGCAGGGTTCACCGCCGCACCCCTCAACGGATTCGGGGCGACGCTGACGGTGGACGGCGGGGAGGATCCGGCGTCGGAGCGGCAATTGTCCTTCAGGATGGGAGGGGAGGCGACGGAGGCGACGTTCTACCTGGGTGCCGGCTTTTCGGACCTGATGGACTCGATGCGCGCGCTGGGCGGACAGCCCCTGTTCGGGGACGTGCGCCAGGTCCCGGCAACGAGCCTTGAGCGGGCCCGGCCCTGATCGGTGTCGTCGTCCCTGGTCCTTGTCCTTCGTCGCGGCGCTGTTCGGTGCCGGCAGTGAGAGTGGTGTGATGGTGCGGGAAAGTGTTGGAAGGTCCCGGTTCGTTCGGCCTGTCGGTTCGGATGTGGTGCGTCAGTGGTTCGACGCCGATGAGGGCGTGTCGGTGGCGAGCTTCCTCGAGCAGTGTGACCTGCCCCTGCAGTTCGTGGACGGCCAGGGCCTGTGGGCTGTGACGATCGGCGAGGCGGGTCGGGTGGAGGCGGTGGTTCGTCAGGCATCGGCGCCGGGCGCGCGGGGTGCCGTCCCGGACGTGCTGTACGCGACGGACCGTACGCTGGGCGAGTTCGCCTCCGGGGACGAGGCGGTGCACGTGGTGTTCACGTCGACCCCTGGGCCGCTGGCCGAGGTGGTGGAGCGCGCGAAGGACGGTCGGGTCTGGACGGCGTCGTCCCCGGGCGGCGAGGTCCGCAACGGTCGGGCGGCCGACGCCGTCGTGCAGTTCGCGAAGAGTCCTGACCAGCGGTCGATGATCGAGGTGCTGCGTGGCTGCCTCGCCGGTGAGTTGCTGGTGGATGTGACCGGCTCCGACGCGGCGTCGCCAGCCCTGCGCGGTTTCCTGGGGGCCCGCGATGTTCCGGCGATCGGCGTGTTCACGGACCAGGGCGAACTCGCCCGGTTCCTGGCGGGCCAGGGCGACGGATCAGATGCGCCGCAGTCGCTCGCCCTGCCGGGTGTCCTCGCCCTGCAGACGGCTCTGGAGGATTCGAGGGTGGGCTGGGTGTACGTGAATCCGGCAGGTCCCACGTGTGCTCTGGCCCGTCCGGACCTCGAGTTCGCCCTGCAGGGGCCGCCGAACCAGGCGCTGCGCGAGGTGGTGGTGCGGCAGGGCTCGCAGCAGGAACTGTTCACGGCGATGCTGGGGGACACGAGGGTGTTCCTGGGTGAGATCGAGCGGGACGGCAGGAAGCAGCCCCTCACCGTACCGGTGGACCAGGACGGATCCATCGAGGTCCACCTCGCTGTGTTCACGTCTGCTGCCGAGGTCGCGGCGTTCGATGCCACGGCGGCGGTAGGGGCGTTCACGGCGGAGTGGGTGATGCAGCTGCTGTTCGGGCAGCGGCTCGCCGGGGTGCTGATTGACCCGGCCGGCCCGTCGGCCTCGATCGGGTCGTTCCAGATCTGGCACCTGCTCGACAATCCTCCGCTCGACGGCCGGCCAGGAACGTCCGGGGCGCGTCGTAGCCGCGGACGCCCTGCGCCGCTCCACGGGGGCTCGGGGGTCCTCGCCAGTGGCCCGTGTCGGAGCCGTAGGGCAGGATGGGCGAGTGACTTCCCCAGCAGACGATGCATCACCGGACAACCCGCGGACGGGTTCGGGCGGACCTCCCGAGGGCGATCTCCGGGAGGAGTACGCGTTGCTCGCGGAGGAGATCCGGAAACACCGGATCGCCTACTACCAGGAGGCGGCTCCCACGGTGTCGGACGCCGAGTTCGACGCCCTGTTCCGGCGCCTGGAGGAACTCGAGGCCCTTCACCCAGAACTCGTCTCGAATGACTCGCCCACCCAGGAGGTCGGCGGCGAGGTCTCCTCCGCCTTCACGCCGGTCGACCATCTGGCCCGCATGTACAGCCTCGAGGACGTCTTCTCCCTCGAGGAACTGAAGGTCTGGCTGGACCGTGCCACGGCAGGCGTCGAGCAGCGCAGCCCCGGCGCGGGCATCCAATGGCTCACGGAACTCAAGATCGACGGTCTGGCCGTCAATCTCCTGTACCGCGACGGCGAGCTCGTCCGGGCCGCCACCAGGGGGGACGGTGTCACCGGCGAGGACATCACGCACAACGTCCTCACCATCGCGTCGGTCCCGAAGCGACTCGCCGGTACCGATCACCCCGAGGAGGTGGAGATCCGGGGCGAGGTGTTCTTCCCCACCAAGGAGTTCGGCCAGCTCAACGAACGCATGGTCGCCGCGGGCAAGGCGCCCTTCGCCAACCCCCGCAACGCTGCGGCCGGCTCGCTCCGCCAGAAGGACCCGGCCATGACGGCCGAGCGTCCGCTGGACATGTACGTGCACGGGATCGGAGCGAGGACCGGCCTGTCCGCCGAGACCCAGTCCGGCACCTACGAGCTCCTGAAGGCCTGGGGACTGCCCACGTCGCCGTACTACAGGGTGCTGCAGGACCAGGCCGAGGTCGTCGCGTTCATCGAGCACTACGGCGACCATCGCCACGACCTGCTGCACGAGATCGACGGCATCGTGGTGAAGGTGGACAGCTTCGCCCTGCAGCGCGCGCTCGGTCACACCTCACGCGTACCCCGCTGGTCCGTGGCCTACAAGTACCCGCCCGAAGAGGTGAACACGAAATTGCTGGACATCCTCGTCAACGTCGGACGCACCGGGCGCGTGACCCCATTCGGCCTCATGGAACCGGTGAAGGTCGCCGGGTCCACGGTCGGCATGGCCACTTTGCACAACCAGGAGGTCGTGAAGGCCAAGGGCGTCATGATCGGGGACATCGTGGTGCTGCGGAAGGCAGGGGACGTGATCCCCGAGATCGTGGGTCCCGTCATCGCGCTCCGGGACCAGCAGGACCCGCCCGTGCGGGAGTTCGTCATGCCCACCGAGTGCCCGTCCTGCGGGACGGCGCTCCAGCCGGCCAAGGAGGGCGACGTCGACATCCGCTGCCCGAATGCGCGGTCCTGCCCCTCCCAGCTCCGGGAGCGTGTCTTCCACCTGGCCGGCCGTGGTGCCTTCGACATCGAGGCCCTCGGATGGGAAGCGGCCATCGCGCTGACGCAGCCGGTCGAACCGGAGCTACCGCCCATCACCACCGAAGCGGACATCTTCGACCTCACGCCCGAGAAGCTCGCCGATGTGAGGATCGAGCGGGACAAGAAGGTCAAGGGCGTGGTGACCGGCCGTGAGCTGGTGCCGTACTTCTACTCGAAGGGCACGGCCAAGAAGCCGTCCGAACCGAGCGCCACCACCCGCAAGCTCTTCACCGAGCTGGAGAAGGCGAAGCGGCAGCCGCTCTGGCGCGTCCTCGTCGCGCTCTCCATCCGCCACGTCGGTCCGACAGCCTCCCGGGCCCTGGCGACGGCGTTCGGCTCGATGGGACGCATCCGCGCGGCCACCGAGGAGGAACTCGCCGACGTGGACGGCGTCGGTCCGACGATCGCGGTGGCCCTGACCGAGTGGTTCGCCGAGGACTGGCACCGGGAGATCGTGGACCGGTGGACCGCCGCGGGTGTCCGCATGGAGGACGAGGTGGACGAGAGCACCCCCCGTACGCTCGAAGGCCTCACCGTCGTGGTCACCGGATCGCTTGAGCGGTACAACCGCGACGAGGCGAAGGAGGCCATCATCACCCGGGGCGGCAAGGCAGCGGGCTCGGTGTCGAAGAACACGAGTTACGTGGTGGCGGGTGAGAACGCCGGCACCAAGTTGGAGAAGGCGGAAGCACTCGGTGTCGCCGTGCTGGACGAGGAGGGGTTCATCGCGCTGCTGGAGCACGGGCCCGCCGCGCCGGCGGGCACCGCCGACGGGAGCGGCTCGGCCGCCGACCCGGCCGGGGAGTCCGGCCAGGGCCCCGCTGCCGGGGAGCCGGATCCCAGCGAGGACGAGGACGCCGCAGGGGAGCTCGACGCCGGCGCCGGCACCGATACGACGACGGCGGCAAGGCCCGAGGGATGACCGCGGTACCCGGCCCGGTGGGAGCGGCGTCGGCATCCGTCCCCGCGCTGCTCCACCTCGCGCGCCAGGCAGCCGCTGCCGGGGCCGCCGTCCTCGCGCGCCGTGATCCCTCGGCCTTCAAGGCCGGCAGCAAGAGCTCGGACAGCGACTGGGTGACGGCGTTCGACGTCGCTGCGGAGCGGGCCGTGCGGGGCGTCATCACCGATTCCCGGCCGCACGACATCATCACGGGAGAGGAACTGGGCACCACCGTGCCACCGGGCCCGGCGGCCGCGTCCGACCGCATGCGGTGGTCCATCGACCCGCTCGACGGCACCACGAACTTCATCCGCGGGATCGTCTACTACGGAACCTCCGTGGCCGTCGCCGACGCGAACGGTGAGTGGCTCGCCGGCGTCGTCCATGCGCCCGCCCTGCGCCGGGTCTACTGGGCGTCCCGGGGTGGGGGAGCCTGGCTGAACGACGACGGCGCCGTCCGACGGCTCTCGGGTCCGATCGCCGGACGCGGCGGCCTCCTCGCGACGGGCTTCTCCTACGACCCCTCGACGCGCAGCGACCAGGTGCGCGAGCTCGCGGACCTGCTCGACGGGTTCGGGGATCTGCGGCGGCTCGGCTCGGCGGCGCTGGACCTCTGTCTGGTGGCCGACGGCACGCTCGACGCGTTCGTCGAGCGTGGGCTCAACGAACACGACTATGCCGCGGGCGCCCTGATCGCGGCGGAGGCCGGTGTCGCGGTGCGCCGCCCCGACCTCACCCCCATGCTCGACGGCGGACCGGGCGACGCCGAGCGCCTCGGCGCCGTCACCGTTGCCGGACCGGAGGACTTCGTCCACGCCGTCACCGGAGCTATAGCCCGCTCGACCGAGAGGCCGCGATGACCACGCCGTCCTGGCAGAAGGTGTTCTCCACGCTGGCCGGAGACCGATCGCGCGAGCTGTACGCCAGGGCCGTCCTCGGACAGCCGCTCGAGGCGACGCCGAAGGAGCTGCAGCGTCTGGGTGACGCGGGGCTCGTCCTGCCGGACGGCACTGTCGACGAGCACCTCTTCAAGGCTGTCCTGGCGGCCGCGGCACCGGGAACACCGAAGGGCGTGGACAGGTTCTTCCACGAGGGCCGGATCCACGGGCTGCCGCGCGCCGGCCAGGACCGTGCGGACCTGCTCTCGCACCTCGCGGAGCGGCTCCTGCCGGCTGATCAGGAGATCAGTGAGCCCGAGGTCAACCGGCTGCTCGCCACGGTGACGCGCGATGTCCCGACGCTCCGCCGCGCGCTGGTGGATCACGGCCTGATGGAGCGCTACCCGGACGGCACCGGATACCGACGGGTGAGCGCGGCGGCCTGATCCGACGGTCCGGTGGGCCGACCACCTGCAGGTGCGTGGAGGCAGTTCCGGGACGATGCGACAGACAGAAGGACTCCCGCACGGGTGCGGGAGTCCTTCTGTCCGAATGGATCCGAGCGTCCTCAGCCGGCGGCGGGGGGCGTGAGGACGGCGTCGATGAGGTAGACGACGGCGTTGGCGGTCTGGACGCCGCCGCAGATGACGTTGGCGTCGTTGACCTTCAGTTCCTGGCCGGATCCGGTGATCTCGAG
>NZ_JBQEMM010000018.1:0-33878 GCF_053470025.1 Arthrobacter sp. CP30 | reverse complement strand
GTGCCGCTGGGGGGTACGGGGGTGTCGAACACCATGTTCTTCGAGAGTCTGCCGCGCAGGGCCGTCGGAGCGTCGAGCAGGTAGTTCTGCCGCATGATCCACGGCTGGCGGTCGCCCTGCTTCGGGAAGGCGGACACCGCGCGCTGCACGTAGCCCGAGGTCAGGTCGAGGATGGGCCGGGCCGTCATCGCGCCGTCGACCGCCGGGGCGCCGTAGCGGTGGCCGTGGCGGTCCATGTACCGGATGAGGCGGCAGACGTAGCGCGAGCTGAGGTCGGCGCGCAGCGTCCAGGACGCGTTCGTGTAGCCGACGCAGAGCGCCAGGTTCGGGACGCCGCTGACCATGAGCCCCCGGTACACCCAGGAGTCGCCGAGGTCCACCGGCCGGCCGTCGACCGTGAAGCGGGCGCCGCCGAGGGGCAGCATCGAGAGGCCGGTGGCCGTGACGACGACGTCCGCCTCGAGTTCCCGCCCCGAGGCGAGGCGGATGCCGGTCGGGGTGAAGGTGTCGATGGTGTCGGTGACCACGGATGCCGAGCCGGACTTCAAAGCCTTGAAGAGGTCGGCACTCGGCGCCACGCAGAGGCGCTGGTCCCACGGGTTGTAGGCGGGGGTGAAGTTCTCGCGGACCGAGGCCTCGTCACCGAGGATCCGCTCGGTCTGGGTGCGGATGAGCTTCTTGGCGAGCTCGGGCCGGCGGCGGCAGAGCTGGTAGAAGGCCTGCGTGAACAGGACGTTCTTGGCCCGGGCCAGATGGTGCGCGGGGCCGGCGGGGAGACGGCGGCGGACGGCGTCGGAGAACGTGTCCCGGCTGGGCACGGCGGTGACGTAGGTAGGGGAGCGCTGCAGCATGGTGACGTGGGCGGCCTCCTTCGCCATGGAGGGGACGAGGGTGACGGCGGTGGCGCCGCTGCCGATCACCACGACCCGCTTCCCCGCGTAGTCCAGGCCCTCGGGCCAGAACTGCGGGCGGACGATCTCGCCGGTGAAGGAGTCGAGGCCGGCGAAGGACGGCTCGTGGCCGCGGTCGTAGTTGTAGTAGCCGCTGCACAGGTAGAGGAAGCCGCAGGTGAGCTGCCGGCGTTCCGTGCCGCCGTCGTCGTCCGTGACATCGAGGTCGAGGGTCCAGCGCGCGTCCTCCGAGGACCAGGCTGCCCCGACCAGCTTCGTGCGGAAGCGGATGCGCTCGCGGATGCGCGGATCCTCCGCGGTCTCGCGGATGTAGGAGAGGATCGAGGAGCCGTCGGCGATCGCCTTGGCCTCGGTCCACGGGCGGAAGGGGTAGCCGAGCGTGAACATGTCGCTGTCGGAGCGGACGCCCGGATAGCGGAAGAGGTCCCACGTGCCGCCGATCGCGCCCCGGGCCTCGAGGACGGTGAAGCTCTTGCCGGGCAGGCCGGTGGCCACGCGGTAGGCGGCGCCGATACCGGAGAGCCCGGCACCCACGATGACGACGTCGAGGTGCTCGAGTGCTGTTTCCATGCCTCCATCCTTCCGTCTTACGCTGCACACCGCTTGACTTCGTGCGACAGCTATTTAACCTTGGACGACATGGGCTCTGTCATCCGCTCCGCCGGCATGCGCGGCTTCCGCGACGTCGTCGAACAGTTCGGCGGCGATGCCGAAGCGCTCGCAGAGCAGTTCGGGGTGCCGCTGGACGCGCTCGACGGCGACGACGTGCTCGTGTCCGACGTCGCGATGGCCCGCCTGCTGGAGGGGGCGGCGCGCGCGCTGCCGTGCCCGGACCTCGGCCTGCGCATCTCCGCGTACCAGGACATCGGGATCCTCGGCCCGCTCGCCGTCGCGGTCCAGAACTCACCGACCGTGGGGGCGGCGCTCGAGTGCGCGTCGCAGTTCCTGTTCCTCCACAGCCCCGTGCTGCGCTTCACCCTCGTGGCGGATCCGGAGGGGCGGCCGGGTGATGTGGGCCTCTGCTACGGATCCTCGGAGGGCACGCCGCCGCGCCAGGCCACGGACGCGATCCTCGCCTTCTCGCACCGCATGATCCGTTTCCTCCTCGACGGCCCGTACGGACTGCATTCGGTGCACCTCTCGCACCTGCCTAGGGCTCCCGCCTCCCGCTACACGGAGTTCTTCGGCGCCGAGGTGCGCTTCGGCCAGGCCGCCTCGCTCCTGCGGGTGCCGCGGAGCCTGCTCGACCGCCCGCTCGCCGGCGTCGACGACACCCTGCGGGAGATCGCCCTCGACTACCTCCACAGCCACTTCCCCGAACCGGGCCGCGTGGTCGCACCCCGGGTCAGGAACGCCATCGACCGCATGCTCGGCAGCTCGCCGCCGCGCATCGACTCCGCCGCCCGGCTCCTCGGCATGCACGCCCGGACCCTGCAGCGCCGGCTGGCCGGCGAGGGCACCAGCTTCGAGTCCCTGCTCGACGACGCCCGCCGCGACG
This sequence comes from Arthrobacter sp. CP30, assembly GCF_053470025.1. Classification (NCBI taxonomy): domain Bacteria; kingdom Bacillati; phylum Actinomycetota; class Actinomycetes; order Micrococcales; family Micrococcaceae; genus Arthrobacter; species Arthrobacter sp. CP30. The sequence goes on along the minus strand of NZ_JBQEMM010000018.1, from coordinate 31,469 downwards.
CGGCGCTGCGGCTCCTCACCCGCACGGACCTGCCGCTGCAGCAGGTCGCGGGGCTCGTGGGACTGTCGGAGCAGTCGGCTCTGACCCGGTGCGTCCGCCGGTGGTGCGGCACGACGCCGAGTGGTGTGCGGGCGGGCAGCGCGGGAGTCCCGGAGGCCCCCACCTACACTGACAGGCAAGGATTCACGGCGGGAAGGGGGAGAGGTGGCAGGGATCACGAGCGCTGACGTGGCCCGCGAGAGCGGCGTCTCCCGCACCACGGTCAGCTATGTCCTGACAGGGCGCGACGGCGTCAACATCTCGGAGGAGACCCGCCGCCGGGTCCGGGAGACCGCCACCCGCTTGGGGTACGCGCCGTCGGCCGCAGCCCGGGCGCTGCGCACCGGGCGGAGCGACCTGGTGCTCTGCATCCTGCCGGACTGGCCCGTGGGGCCCGTCATCGAGACCCTGCTCGACGAACTGGCGGACGAGCTCTCCGGCCGCGGTCTCTCCGTGCTCGTGCACCACGGACGCGGCGCACGGCCGCTCGCGGATCTTTGGCGGGCCGTGACCCCGAGGGCGGTGATCGGCTTCGCACCCTTCGCGGAGGACGACCTGCTGGCCATGCGTCAGGGCGGCATCCAGGTGCTCGGGACGCTCGGTGAGGACAATCAGCCTGACCCCGATCTGCCGTCCGAGAGCCAGCTGCGGATCGGTGCCCTGCAGGCGGAGCGCCTGATGATCCGAGCGACCCGGCTCGGGTATGCCTGGCCGGCCGACCCACGTCTCGCGGTCTTCGCCCGTGACCGCCTGCTCGGGGTCCGGCGGATCTGTGCCGAGCTCGGTCGTCCCGAGCCCGTCGTCCTTCCCATCGGGCTCGACGTGGGTTCCGCGGCCGAGGCCGTCCGGGCCTGGCGTGGGCTCGGCATCACGGGTGTCGCGGCCTACAACGACGACGTCGCCCTCGCGGTCCTCGCCGGGACGCGGGCCGAGGGCCTGTCCTGTCCCGACGACTGCGCGGTGGTGGGCGTCGACGACGTTCCGGCCGCACGGCTCGCTGCTCCCGCGCTGACGACGGTCTCGCAGTCCATCGAGGTGCAGGCGCGGTATCTGGCGGCCCTGGTCGTGGCGGACCTCGACGGCTCGGGGGAGAAGCCGGGCCATCCGGGCCACGGCCTGCATCTCGTGGAACGGGATTCCGCCTGACGCTCGCCGTCAGGGGCAGCGGTGCCACCCACCTCGGCAAGCCGACCCGGGTGCACCACCACGGCAGTGCTTCGAGTCCCCGCACAGTCAGGCACGCACGAAGGGCCGGAGCAATGCTCCGGCCCTTCGTGCATGCACGCGGCCTGTGACCACAGGAACGCCGGTTTACGGGTAGCGCTCCACGTAGCTCGGGGTGCCCGTGTTCGCGTTGCTCACGGGTGCCCCGGTGTCGTTGACCACGTGGTCGATCGTGCCGGCGCCGAGGTTGACGGTCAGCACGTGGTTGAGGACGACGCCGGACGTGTCCGGCACCTCGAACCCACGGGTGGCGCGGATGGTCGGGTCCACGTTGGTGAAGATGTACGAGCCGCCACCCCACAGGGTGTGCTGCTTCACGCCGTCAGCCACCTTGTAGCCCGCCCAGCCGAGGACGCCGTCGTGCTGCCAGGCCGCCTGGTTGGGCGGGTCGTAGGGCAGCTCGTTCTGGTAGAGCACGGTGCGGCCGCGCTCGCCGTTCCAGATGGTGTTGTACTCCTGGTAGTGCTCCACGAACAGGCCGGTGGCCGTGACGTCGTCGCCGTTGATGATGACGCCGTTGCGGCCCGTGCTGACGTCCCAGCCGAACGCTCCCTCGTTGCCGTGGTCCGCGCGCCACACCCAGATGTGGTCGATCAGCACGTTGTCGCTGTTTACCTCGAGGCTGGTGTCGGCCTTGCCCACGTGCGGGCCGCCGATGCGGAAGTAGACGTCGCTGAGCGTCGTCGGGTTCGCCGGATCATTCTTCGTCGCCCCGTTGTTGCCGTTCTTCGTCCCGATCTGCAGGAGGACGGGGGAGTTGACGGTGCCGCCGTCGATCGTGACACCGGCGATCACCACGCCCGGCACATCGGCGACGCGCAGGGGGACGGCGCCGTTCACGGCGGTCAGGGTCGCGTGGCCGAGGCCGAGCACCACGGTGTCGGCTCGCTTCACCCGGATGGTGTCGGCGATGTCGTAGACGCCCGGCGTGAGGAGGAGATGCTTGCCGCGGGCCAGGGCGTTGTTGATGGCCTGCACGGAATCGCCCGGGCGGGCGACGAAGAACTCGGAGAGCGGGACGGTGCGGCCCGGCGTCACGCCGTCACCCCACGAGATGCCGCGGGAATTCGTCTCGGCCGAGGGCACGCGCACACTGTAGGCGCCGCTGCTGTCCGCGAAGAGGTAGGGCTTCTCGCGGCTGACCGGGGTCTCGTCGAGGGTCGTGTACGGGGGCGTGGGGAAGCCCTCGTCGGTCGGCGCTCCCACGGTGCCCGAGAACACCTGGTTCCAGACACCGTTGGACCAGCTGTCGATCTCCGCGTTGCGCGCCAGCCACTGCTGCTGGGAGCCGTTGACGATGTCCCCGGCCTTCGAGTCGGCGAGGTAGCCACCGCTCGCGAACTGCGGACCGGCCGTGCAGTAGTCCATGAGGGATAGCGTGCCGCCGGTGACGTTCACGCGGCGCAGGGAGACGGCCTGCGAGACCGCCCAGAAGTTCGCGGTCGCCCGGCAGCCGTCCTGGCCCGCCCCGTTGACCTGGAGTGTCAGGTTGGAGAGCGTGCGCCAGAAGTTGTTCAGCGCGATGCAGTTGCTCGTGCCGTTGTCCTCGAGGCAGCGGTTGTAGACCTCGATCTTGCCGTTGATGGTCACGTCCGACGGTGACGCGCCGAGCCCGGCGACCTCCGTGTAGTAGCCGACCTTGATCTGCAGCGGCTCCGCGTCGGTGCCGTAGGTGCCGGGCAGGAACAGGAGCGCCTCGCGTCCGGTGCCCATCTCGTCATCGATCTGGCGGGCGTTGACGGCGTCGACCTCCGCCTGGATCTCGCTGACCGGCATGCTCGGATCGAAGATGGTCACGTTCGGGCCGAAGTCGGGCGATGACGACGGCGGGGCCTTCTTCGCCGTCACCGGCATGCTCTGGGTCGGGGCCTGTGCTGGGGTGGTGGGTGGGGCGGCGATCGCGGTGGCTCCCGTGCTGGTGGCCAGGAGCACGGATGCTCCGAGCAGAGCTGCGAGCCGGGTGCGTCCGGTCATGGTGGGGCGGGGGATGGTCATGCTGAACGGTTCCTCTCCGTCGAGGTGATCCTGCCGGGGCGGCGAAGCGACCTGGTGAATCGTGTCACTAAGCCGTGAGGGAATTACATCCCCGGAGCGTGGTGAAGTCAAGGAATGCCTCGACAGCACCGCAGGAGATCAATCGTTGAAGGGGTGCGCGGCCGGTGGTAGAGCTTGGAGGAGCGACTCCGGCGCGGCCGGTACGTCGACAGCCCCGACCCGAGGAGACCCCATGGCAGTGCCCGACGACGAAGAACGCAGCCTCAGCGAGTGGAGCCGGACCCTGGCACAGGCCCTGCAGGTCCTGGACCTCGAGGTCGATCACCCGAGGATCGTCGAGGTCGCCGAGCGATCCTCGCGCCTGCTGACCCCGCACGCCGGCGCCATCAGTGCCTTCATGATCGGCTACGCGGCGGGCACCGTGACCACGGACGGCCGGGACGAGACGAGCGCCGCCGTCGAGAAGGCCGCGAAGACCGTCCTGACGGTCATCGAGAAGGACGAGGAGACGAGCGAGGAGGAAGGCTGGACGGGCTCCGCCCAGTGACGACCGCGGAGCGGCAGGAGCAGACACCGACCCGCGCCCGGCTCGGGTCCTGGCCGACGCCCCTCGAGCCAGCGCCTCGCCTGGCCGCCGCTCTCGGACTGGATCCCGGCGACCTGTGGATCAAGCACGACGACCTCAGCGGGTTGGGTGGTGGAGGTAACAAGGTCCGGAAGCTCGAATGGACCGCCGGCACGGCCCTGGCTCAGGGGGCGGACGTCCTCGTCACCACCGGCGCGGCGCAGAGCAACCATGCGAGGCTGACCGCGGCGGCCGGGGCGAAGCTCGGCGTCGACGTCGTGCTCGTGCTCACCGTGACGGACGGGACCGTCGTCGTCCTCGAGCGGTTCCGGCTCGTCGGCCTGGCGCCGGCGAAGGCCGGGCAGCACCGCGCTGATCTGCCCTACTGCGGGAGGCCCCGGTCAGACGCCGGCCGGCGCCGCCGATCGGGACCGTGGCAGGCGCGCGAGCGTCCAGGCCAGCAGGACAGCCACCAGCACGGCCGCGGCCAGCCCGAGCCCCGAGTAGCCCATCAGGACGAGCGCCGGTCCGGCGAGGGCTCCACCGGTGGCACCGGCGAGGTTCATGAGCAGGTCGGAGGTGCCTTGGACGGGCGCGCGCTCGCCGACGTCGACCGCTCCCGCCAGCAGTGCCGACGCCGACACCACGCTCGCCGACCAGCCGAGGCCGAGGAGGATCAGGCTGACCGTCACGGCCACCTCCGACTCCGCACCCCGCCAGGCCACCAGCAGGGCTGCCAGCAGGAGGATCTGCCCGCAGAGGATCCCGCGAGCCGCGCCGGCGCGGTCCGCGATCCAGCCGAACACCGGTGACAGCGCGTACATCCCCGCGACGTGCAGGCTGATCGTCAGTCCGACGACGGACAGGCCGGCGCCGTGATCGTGCAGATGGACGGGCGTCATGGACATTAGGGAGACCATCGCCGCATGGCTGACCATCAGGGTCACGACGGCGAACCGTGCGCCGCTGTTACCTGTCAGGACCGCGAAGCCCCACCGCTTCAGGGGCGCCGGGGCATCGGCGCGACGATCGGCCGCCTGGCGCCTGAGCGCGGTCAGGAGGGGATCGGGCCGCAGCCCCACCGTGTACACCAGGGCTGCCGCGACCTGGGCGGCCACGGTGAACACGAATCCGCCGCTGAGCGCGGGGATCCCGAGGAACCCGGCGACCACCTGGCCGGGCTCGAACAGGTTGGGACCGAGGACGGCGCCGATGGTGGTGGACCAGACCACGAGCGAGAGGCTCCGCCCGCGCGTCGATTCGGTGGCGAGGTCCGTGGCCGCGAACCGCGCCTGCAGGCCGGTCGCGGATCCCGAACCCAGCAGGACCAGTGCGACGAGCAGCAGGGGGAAGAGGGAGAGGTACGCCGCGGTGATCGCGAGCAGCGCCCCGCAGCAGGCGATGAGGGAGCCCGTGGCGAGGGAGACGCGTCGTCCCCGCCGTTGGGCGAGGGTGGCGAGGGGGACGGCGGCCGCAGCGGCTCCGAGTGTCGCCATCGTGGCAGCCATGCCGGACCACGCGCTCGATCCGGACGTCTCGGCGGCGAGGAGGGCACCGAGGGACAGCGTGGCACCCGCACCGAGTCCGCCGAGGATCTGGGCGACGACGAGGACGCGGACCACATGCCGCTGGGCGACGTCGACCCCGGGGGCCGTCGCCGGTGGATCGTCGTGCCGCCGGTCAGCGTGCCGGTTGTCCTGCCGCATCCGCCCGCTCCTCCTGGTCGCCGTGACCGGAGCAGTCTATCCGCGCTGACAAGGGCCGTTGCGGCAGCGGCGCCGGCACGGCGGCCTGCGCATCCGAGCGCCGAGCGGCCCCGCCGGGCCCGGAGCGCCGAGCGGCCCGGCCAGGCCGGAGCGCCGCCCCTGCGACCAGACCGTCCGCCGTCGGGTCATCCCCTGAAGGACCTCCGACGGCGGTCGGGTCGGGTCAGGCGTTCGCCGCCTCCGCCACCTTCGCGGGCGTGGCGTCAGTGCCCGTGAAGCCGTCCGGCTCCGGCTCGGGTGCCGGAGCGGTGGCGGCGACATCGTGCTCGGTGGGAGCCGTGTGGGAGCTGGGCTCGAACCGTACGATGATCTGCTTGGAGATGGGGGTGTTGCTGCCCTGCGCCACGCGGTCGAGCGGCACGAGGACATTCGCCTCCGGGTAGTACGCGGCGGCGCAGCCGCGCGCGGTCGGGTAGGAGACCACGCGGAAGGCCCGCACCACGCGGTCTATGCCGTCGTCGTACACGCCGTGGATGTCGACGTTCTGGCCGTCCTTCAGGCCCAGTTCCCGGATGTCCTCCGGGTTGATGAACACCACGTGGCGGCCCTTGTGGATGCCCCGGTAGCGGTCGTTGTGGCTGTAGATGGTGGTGTTCCACTGGTCGTGGGCACGCAGCGACTGGAGGATCAGCGTCCCCTCCGGGCGTTCGAGGTACTCGAGGTCGTTGACGGTGAGCACCGCCTTGCCGGTCGGCGTGTTGAACGTGCGCGAGTCGCGCGGACCGTTCGGCAGGATGAAGCCGCCCTCCTGGCGGATCTTCCGGTTGTAGTCCTCGCAGCCTTCCACCACGTGGGCGATGTGGTCGCGGATGAGGTCGTAGTCCTTCTCGAAGCCCGCCCAGTCGGCATCGATCTTCCCGTCGATGGTGGCGCGCGCGAGCCGGCTGACGATCGCCGGTTCGGAGAGGAGGTTGTCCGAGACCGGTTCGACGCTGCCCCACGAGGGGTGGACGGCGCAGACCGTGTCCTCCACCGAGACGAACTGCTCACCGGTCTCCTGGCGGTCGATCTCCGTGCGGCCCTTGCAGGGGAGGATGAGCGCCTCCTTGCCGGTGATGAGGTGGGAGCGGTTGAGCTTGATGGAGATCTGGACCGTCATGTCGGTGTTCTCGAACGCCTTCTCAGCGACCTGGGTGTCCGAGATCGCCGAGACGAGGTTGCCGCCGAGGGCCACGAAGGCCTTGATCTCGCCGTCGCGCATGCGCTTGATGGTCTCGACGGCGTCGGCGCCGTGCTCGCGCGGTGGCTCGAACCCGAACTCCTTCCCGAGGGCATCCATGAACGTGGGCGGCATCTGCTCCCAGATGCCCATGGTGCGATCACCCTGCACGTTGCTGTGCCCGCGGATGGGGGAGGCGCCGGCCCCGGGCTTGCCCATGTTGCCGCGCAGCAGCAGGAGGTTGATCATCTCCTTGATGGTCGCCACGCCCTTCTTCTGCTGCGTGATGCCCATGGCCCAGGTGATGATGACCTTCTCCGCGGCGATGTAGCGCGCGGCGAGCTCGTCGATCTCCTCCGAGCGGAGTCCCGTGGCTTCGAGGACCGTGGTCTCGTCGAGCTTCAGGAGGTAGTCGCGGAGCTCGTCCAGCCCCTCGCAGTGCTCCTCGAGGAACGCGTGGTCGAGGACGGTGCCCGGGTTCTTCGCCTCTGACTCGAAGACGCGCTTGGATACGGCCTGCAGGAGCGCCATGTCTCCACCGAGCCGTACCTGCAGGAACTGGTCGGCGATCTCCGTCCCCTTGCCGGCTACCCCCCGGACCTTCTGCGGGTTCTTGTAGCGCTTGAGTGCCGCTTCCGGGAGCGGGTTGACGGCGACGATCTGTCCACCGTTGCGCTTGCAGTTCTCGAGCTCGGTGAGCATGCGCGGGTGGTTGGTGCCGGGGTTCTGGCCCATGACGATGATGAGGTCGGCGTTCTCGTAGTCATCGAACGTGACCGTGGCCTTGCCGATGCCGATGGTCTGCCCCATGGCCCAGCCGGAGGACTCGTGGCACATGTTGGAGCAGTCGGGGAGGTTGTTGGTGCCGAAACCCCGGACGAACAACTGGTAGAGGAACGCGGCCTCGTTGGAGGTGCGGCCACTGGTGTAGAAGGCGGCCTCGTCGGGGGAGTCGAGGCTCTTGAGCTTGCTGCCGACGATCTCGAAGGCCTCGTCCCAGCTCACCGGCCGGTAGTGGTCCTCCCCGGCAGGCTTGTACACGGGTTCGACGAGGCGTCCCTGCATGCCGAGCCAGAACTCCGACCGTTCCCGCAACTCGCTGATCGAGTGCTCGGCCCAGAACTCGGAGGAGATGATGACGGGTGCGGCCTCCCACGTGACGGCCTTGGCGCCGTTCTCGCAGAACTCGAACGTCTTGCGCTTGTCCGGGTCCGGCCAGGCGCAGCTCGGGCAGTCGAAGCCGTCCTTGTGGTTCATCTTCAGGACGGTCCTCAGGGTCCGCTCCACCCCCATGTGCTCGATGGCCGGCTTCATGGAGTGGTACACACCGGGGATTCCCGCGGCCCATTCTTTCGGCCGTTTCCCGACCCGGAGGTCCTTCTCGTCGAATTCCTCGACCACGGGTTCCTTGCGCGTCACGGCGACCGTCCTTCTCCGCGGCCCCGGCGGGGGCCTTCCTCGGCAGGGGGTGGCCTGCCTCGCTTGTCGGGCTTGTACGTCAGGCCTAACAGTGTTGCGGTGCAGGCCGCAAGCCTCGGGGTGCCCCCTGTCCATGGCTTGACGTGCTCTCCGCCGTCCGTGACACCATTTGTTTAGTTGACCTAACGAAACGGGAGGAGTACCGTTACTTAGAGCAACGAACTATAAGAGGGTCTGGAGTCCGCGATGTCGGTAGCGCAGCACACCGCTGCAGAGCTGGTGCACAACATCTTCGACCTGCAGCGAGCCCTCCGGGGTGTCACCACGGCAGGCATGAAGTACTCGGAGCTGGGGCCGGCGCACACCGGTGTCCTGTTCTTCATCGGGGAGGGTGGTCCGCTGAGGGCGTCTGCGCTCGCAGCACGCCTCGGCATCGGGCCGTCCGCCCTCAGCAGGCAACTCGCGGACCTGGAGCAGTTCGGCTTCGTGGTCCGCAGCCCGGATCCGCTGGACGGCCGGGCCTGCCTGCTCTCGCTGTCCGAGGACGGCCAAACCTACCTCGCCGACACGTACGAGCGACGGGCCGAGACCCTGCGGGAGATCCTCGCCGACTGGACCGAGAGCGAGGCGGAAGCGGCGTCGACCTCGGTCCAGCACCTCACCGAGGCGTTCCGGACCGCGACCGCGCAGCACGGCGGGGGAGCGCACGCAACGACCGCCGATCCCCGCCGCTTCCCCCGCACCACCACCGAATCGAGCACGGGCAACGACGGCCGTCACCACCTGGACCCCGCGTCCGAGAGCACGAAGGAAGATCACTGATGGCCATCCACTCCGCCACGGCGCCAACGGCAGAGGCCGTACCGCAACCGGCGCCGCACCAGCACAAGGCCGCCGAGCCCATGAGCCACAAGCAGATCCTGCAGGCCCTCACCGGCCTGCTGGCGGGCCTGTTCACCGCGATCCTCAGCAGCACGATCGTCGCGAACGCCCTGCCCACGATCATGAGCGACCTCAACGGCTCGCAGACGGATTTCGCCTGGGTGATCACGGCTGCGCTGCTCGCCAACGCGGCCACCACGCCCATCTGGGGCAAGTTCGCCGACCTGTTCGACAAGAAGATGCTCGTGCAGGTGAGCATCGTGATCTTCGTGCTCGGCTCGGTGCTCGCGGGCTTCGCACAGACCATCCCGCTGCTCCTCACCGCCCGCGTCATCCAGGGCGTGGCGATGGGCGGGCTCACAGCACTGGCACAGGCCATCATCGGCACCATCATCGCCCCGCGTGAGCGCGGCCGGTACTCCGGCTACATGGGTGGCGTGATGGCTGTCGCGACGGCGGGCGGACCGCTCCTCGGCGGATTCATCGTCGACTCGCCGCTGGGCTGGCGCTGGACGTTCTTCGTCTGCGTCCCCCTGGCGATCATCGCCCTCGTGCTGCTGCAGCTGACCCTCAAGCTCCCCGACACGCGCCGCAAGGCGCGGATCGACTGGCTCGGATCCATCCTCCTGACCGCCGGCGTGAGCCTGCTCCTCATCTGGGTGTCGTTCGCGGGCAAGGAGGGCTACTACGCGTGGTTCTCCCGTGAGACCGCCCTCATGGTGGGCGGCAGCGTGATCCTCCTCGCGCTCCTCATGGTGGTCGAGACCAAGGTGGCCGAGCCGATCATCCCGCTGAAGATCATCTCCGAGCGCACCACGGCCCTGGCCATCGTCGCCTCGATCGCCGTCGGGATCGCGCTGTTCGCCAGCTCGAGCTATCTCGGCCAGTACTACCAGGTGGCCCGCGGGGCCACCCCCACCGAGGCGGGCCTGCTGACCCTCCCCATGATCGCGGGCAACCTGATCGGCTCCATCGGCGCCGGGCAGCTCGTCACCAAGTACGGCAAGTGGAAGCGCTACCTCGTGGCGGGTTCCCTGTTCCTCATCGCCGGTCTCGGTTTCGCCGGCACCATCGACCACCTGACGGAACTCTGGCTCGTCGGCATCTACACCTTCGTCTTCGGCCTGGGCCTCGGCCTCATGCTCCAGAACCTCGTCCTCGCCGTCCAGAACACCGTGGCGGTCAAGGACATTGGCTCGGCCAGCGCCTCCGTCGCCTTCTTCCGCTCCATGGGTGGAGCGGCGGGAGTCGCCGTCCTCGGTGCCGTCCTCGGCACGCAGGTCACCACGAAGACCACGGAGGGACTCGCCGCGGCGGGCGTCCCCAGCACGGGCGGCGCGGCGGGCGGCTCGCTGGACCTCGTCGACCTGCCCGCGCCGATCGCCGAGATCGTCCGGGCGGCCTATGGGGACAGCACGGCGTTGATCTTCACGATCACGGCGGTCATCGCGGTCCTCGGCCTCATCTGCGTCCTGTTCATCCGGGAGACGCCGCTGCGCCGCACCGTCGACTTCGCGCAGGCCGCCCCCGCAGGTCCCGCGGCGTCGATGTCCCCTGCGGCCACGGGCACCACGCCCGCCGTCGCCGGCGGCTCGGCGGACACCGCGACGACGCATGCGGACACCGCGGCAGTGGGTCGTCCCGCGTCGCCGGTCATCGCCGGACACGGCACGGGGACGTCGTCCGACGGCGGCGCCACCACGGCCGACGACGAAGATGTCGTGGCACTGCAGCCGTCGCACGGCCGGCACAGCGCCGGGCCGGTCGCGATCCTGAAGTCCGACGTCGACCGCGTGGCGCGCGAGCTGTCCGAACTCGAAGCGGGATCATCGGCACGAGCTCACGCAGAGCGCTAGCCCACAGTGTGAAGGGAGAGGCCATCGGGGAGACCCGGTGGCCTCTCGCCGTCCCGGCCGATGCGTTTGCCGGACGGGTCCTCGGGGGAGTTCCGCGTGTCCCGCTCCGAGGACGGGTATCGCGTCTCGGGTCCGCCGGGTGTGGCCTTCCGGGCGCGACGGGCGGGTGCCCCGGAGGTCGCGTCCGACGGCGGCAGCGCGGAGCTGGGGTAGGAGTCCCCCCGTCGGGGCCACGCCCGGCCCCGGGCCGGCGGTGCGCGGGTGGCCAGTAGCATCGAGGGGTGAAACCCTTCCTGCTCCTGGCCACCCGCGCCGAGGACTTCGCCGCCGACGCCGAGTACCGCAGCTTTCTCCGGTTCGGCGGACTCGCGGAGGGCGAGCTCCGGCGCATTCGTCTCGAGTCCGGGCCGATGCCCGAGCTGGACCTCGCGGACTACTCCGGCATCTTCCTCGGTGGCAGCCCGTTCAACTCCTCCGATCCGGAGGAGTCGAAGAGCGCCGTCCAGGTGCGCGTCGAAGACGAACTGGGGGCACTGCTGGACCGTGTGGTCCCCGAGGACTTCCCGTTCCTCGGAGCCTGCTACGGCGTCGGCACCCTCGGCCGGCACCAGGGAGCCGTCGTCGACACCACCTATGCGGAGCCGATCGGCTCCGTCGAGATCACCCTGACGGACGGCGGCGCGGCGGATCCGCTGCTGGCCGGGCTGCCGCCGTCGTTCGCCGCCTACGTGGGACACAAGGAGGCGTGCGCGGCGCTGCCGTCCTCCGCCGTGCTGCTGGCCTCCTCGCCCACCTGTCCCGTGCAGATGTTCCGTGTGGGACAGAACGTGTACGCGACGCAGTTCCACCCGGAACTCGACGTTGAGGCGCTCGTCGGACGGATCAGCACGTACCGCCACGCGGGCTACTTCCCGCCGGAGCAGGCGGACGAGTACATGGAGCGTGCCCGCGCGACCGTCGTGGACCAGCCCGAGGCGATCCTGCGCGCGTTCGTCACCCGCTACGCGCGCAGGTGAGGCGGCTCCGACTCACGGTCGACGGCCGCGGACCTGCAGCTGCACCGGCCGTGGTGGCCGCCCCGATGCCCACACATACGTGGTGGTAGCGACGACGACGCCGCCCGCGATGTACATCCACCACGGGAAGCCGGGGATGTCGGGAGCGTCACCTGCGGCGTCGATGTCGGCCTGCGGGGTCGGCGAAATGCGTTCACCGGTGACGAGGATACGGTGGCTGTTGATGCCCAGCGGGGTGCAGGTGACGAGGGTCATGAGGTCCTCACCGGGTTGGATCAGGAGACTCTCCGTGTCCCGGGGGTCGACGACGAGGGTTTCCACGACGCGGTAGGCGAGTGTCTCGCCGAAGACCTCGATGGTGAACGTGTCGTCCACCTGGACGTCGTCGAGGTTCGTGAAGAGCTCCGAGGTCGCGAGGCCCCGGTGCCCGGTGATGACGGAGTGGGTCGAAGGGCCGCCGACAGGAAGCGCCGTGCCCTCGAGGTGGCCGATCCCGCGCTCGAGGACGTCGTCGCCCGTCCCGTGGTAGATCGGCAGGTCCACGGCGATCGAGGGGATCCTGATCCGCGCCATGAGGCCCTCGGAATCGCCCCTGAGCATCGAGCGGTAGTCCTCCTCGTTGCCGGAACGGGGATCCTGCGCCAGCGGGAGACGCTCGTTCGCGGCCACGTCGGCCCCGCTGCCGCCCAGGCTCTGGTTGTACCTGCGCGCATCGGCGAGCCTCTCCCTGAGGGTCTCGGCGCCGAGGTCGTTGATGCCCTGGGTCAGTTTGTCGATCTCGTGCGACTGCTCGACGGAGCTGAACCAGCCGGCCGCGGTGGGGTAGAGGAGAAGCGCCGCTCCGGCGATGACAGCCAGGGCAACCAGCAGGGGGAGCAGGCGCAGTCGCCACCCACGGCGACGTTCCCGTGCACGGTGCGCTCGCATGGGCTCCGTGGCGTCGACGATCGCCTCGCTGTTGTCCCCCTCGACGTCAGAAGGCGGGGCGCCCTGCTGACGCCCCGCCTTCGACTTCACGCTGCTACGTTACGCCGTGGCCGGCACAACGGACGCGCGGCGCCGCGCCGCGACGATCGCGGTTCCCAGGGCGAGCGTGAGCAGGCCGGTCCCACCGACCGTGAACCAGAGGGCACCGTCACCACCCGTGAGGGGCAGTGCGAAGGCCGGAACCTGGTCGTGCTCGAATTCGACGTAGTTCTGGACAGGGGCGGTGGTCGAACTCGGGCCGGCGACGACCTGCGTCTGGACCTGGTTCGGAGCGGGAATCTGGAACCCGCCCGGCGGCGTGATCTCACGGACGTAGTAGTTGCCCGGCGTGATGATCGGGATCGCGACGAATCCGTTCGCGCCGGTCGTCCAGTTCTGGATGCCGTCGATGAACACGGCATTCTGGCCCAGGTTGGCGTCGTTCTGGTTGAGGAACACCTGGTACACGGCACCTGCGAGGGGTGTCCGCACCCCGTTCTCGCTCTGGAACGAGAACACGGTGAGCTGGCCGATCGGGGTGCTTCCGGTGACCGTCTCGGTGCTCCCGTTCACGACGCTCGTGGCCGTGTTGGTGATGATGCCGCGGGCGGGGATCGTCACTGCGCGGCTCAGCACGGTGAGCGTCACGTCGCCGTTCGGCAGCGACCTGAGTCGGGTGAGGCCGGCGGGGGTGAACGAGGCGGTGAGATTGCGCGTGGCCTGGTCGTAGGTGAGCGTGTACTCGGTTCCGGCGGCGAAGTTCTGGACGACGCCGGCTGCGTTGGTCACCTGCACGCTGGTCGGGGCGATACCTGTCGGACCTGACTCCAGGTATTCGAGTTCCACCGGGAGGCTGTCGGTGAGCGTGAAGACGTCGAGGGTGTCACCTGCGGCCAGGGTCGGGATGCCCGAGTTGATCGCCCAGCGGATGAGGTCAGGGTTCCTCGCCTCCACCGAGTTGGCAGGTGCCGGGACGCGGGTCTTCGTCAGATCGGTCACGGAGTTCTTGGGATAGGCGTGCACGTCGTAGATCCACTGGTTCGACGGCGCGCCACCCGGCCCCGTCGGGAACGGCAGCGTGACGAGGAACGGTGCAGCCGGGTTGGTGGCGCCTGTCGGCAGCACGGTCTCGGTCACGAGGTAGAGCCCGACCGGCAGGGTGTTGAAGACCGCCACACCGTTGGTGCCGGTGGTCGCGGTGAAGGTGTCGGGGAGGGTCACACGCGAGGCTGCCGTTGCCGGAGTGAGCGAGGAGACCTGCGTCCAGCCCTCCGGTGTCGTGAGATCGACACCCTGGACCAGTGCAGCGGTGAAGGTGGCGCCGGCAAGCGGCGTGCCGGGGACGGAGACCTCCTGGCCGGTGCCGATGTTCTGGCCGTTGTCCGCGCCGAGCGCGAACTTGTGGATGGTCAGGGTTCGGGGCGTATCGGGATTGATGTTGCCCGCCTGGGTGACGGCGGTCGCCGGGGAGACGGCGACGAACGCTGCCGCCGTGCTCAGCGCCAGCACGCCGAGCGCGGCCGAGAGCCGCCGGAGGATGGGAATGGACACGAGATATCTCCTATGAGTGAGGTGATGCGAGGGTGAGACCAAGAACTGAAGGTCAGGATCAAGAGCAGGAACAGCGGACAGGAAAGTGAGTGTGCGCATCAGCGGAAGGCGCCCCGCATCCGTCGACGGCTGTTCCACGCCATGAGGGCGAGGGCCGCGACGAGCAGCGCTCCTCCTCCGATGTAGAACGCGTCGGCGCTGGTACCGCCCGTGAGCGGCAGCGTGGTCGGCGCCACCGGGGCGTTGACGAAGCGGTAGACCGCCGTCTGGCCCGCTGGTGGAGCGGAAATGGTTCGTGCGGCCACCGGGACCCAGGTCGAGCCGGACAGGCGCTCGAGACGAAGTTCCTGGTAGGCGAGCTTGCGGGTGGGGTCGGTGGCGGCTTCCGACAGCGTGTAGCCGTGGCCCGGCCGCACGTCGAAGGTGCTCGCGGGGTTCCCGGATGCGACGTACTCGGCGCCGGGCCGGGTCTCCGTCGTGAGGGTGGCACCCGTCAGGGCGGCTGGGGTCGCCGTGACCTTCCAGTCCGCGGCCTGGAACCCCGGCCGCGGGTCGATCACCTGTTTGAGGATCGTGAGGGCCGCCGTCGCGTTCGTGACGGTGCAGGTGATCGCGGCACCGGCTGCCGGGGTGACGTCTCCCGACGCCGTGACGGTGACGTTGGCACCCGCTGGGGTGCGGCACCGCCAGGTGCCGGTCTGCACGTAGGTGGGCGGACCACCTGCTTCGGCCAGTCGGTAGGCCGTGCCCGGGGTCACCGGGACGTTCGACGCCGCACCCGATCCGGAGCGCCCGGACGGTCCGGGCAGGGCGCCGGCGGGGCCCGTGGCGCTGAGGGTCCAGTCGGTCGGCAGCGCGGAGCCGAACGTCACCTCCTTCACGAGCGTCAGGAACGCCGTGGGCCGGTTCACCAGGGCGCAGTCGATCGCCGCACCGGGAGCTATGCCCGTGAGGCTGGCGCTGACGGTCTGCCCCGCGGCAGCGTCGGCCGGCGCGAACGTGGTCGGGACGGCGCTACCGTTCACCGTGCAGGAGCCGCTGACGAAGGCGAAGCCCTCCTGCTGGACCTCCGACACCACGAGGGTTGCCCGTGACGCCGTCGACGCGTACAGCACCTGCCAGGTGGCCTGCCCTGCGGCGTCGGTCTGCTGTCTGGGGCCCTCGCTCGGCAGGGCCGTCGCGCTACCCGTGGTCGCCGTCGCGGTCGTCCCCACGGTCCAGTCGACCCCGGGGCGGGTGAGGCCCGAGGCCTCCCGGATGGTCTTCGTGATCCGTACACTCGTCTCGGCGACGGGGCCGGGAGAGTTGACGAAGGTGCAGACCACGTTGACGCCCAGACCACTGGGCATCGTGACGGTACCCGTGGTGGCGTTGCCGGCAGTCAGTCGCACCCCGCCCGCGAAGCAGTCGTAGGAGGCCCTGTAGCCGGAGAGCGCCGAGCCGGAGCCGGCGGCCATGGTCTCGGAGATGGTGATCGTGCTGCCGGCCGCCGCAGGGAAGGGACCGAGCTGCTCGGCCTGGCGCCCGGTCGCGGCTCCGGACGTCGTCGCGGACGCGATCGTCGACAGCGGCGATCCGGTGGCCGCGGTCAGTGTGAACTGATCGCTCGAGGCCTGACGTGCCACCACGTTCTTCTGGACCGTGAGGGTCGAGGGCGTCGTGCAGCCGGCGAGGTCGGTGGAGTTGACCAGGACGCGCGGTGTACCCGGGACACGCTCACCCGTGGTGGCGTCGAACTCGTAGGCACTCCCCGCGTTGCCGATGTAGAGGGTACCGCGCGGCGAGAATGCGACGCCATTGGCGGCGGCGAAGGTCGCGTCCGTGCCGGTCAGCGGTTTCGGCGTCGATTGGCTGACCGCCAGCGCGCCGCCGTTCGCCGCGGCGAGCGTCGCCCTGGAGATCGTGTAGACCGTCGCAGACGTCGTGGTGGTGCTCGCAGGCGCTCCGACCACGTAGAGGTTGCCGACGGCATCGAAAGCCATGTCGCCGTTCGCCGATGCACTGGCAGCAGCGAAGGAGCCGACGTACGCGAAGCGGGTGGCGGTCGGGTTGCTCTCGGTGAAGCTCCAGATGTGGAACCGGCTGTTGTTGAACTTCCCGAAGAGATAGCGGCCACTCGAGAGGTCGACGGCACCGGCGACGATCGCGCCGTCAACCACTGTGCCGCCCGTGGCCACGGTGGTGTACGACGTGGTGGGGAGCTTCACGAATCCGCCGCCCGGGGTCCATTTGAGGACCGAGAGGACGTCGGTGGAGTCTGCCGACCTGTCGAGCGCGTACGCGAGAGAGCCGCCCGCGCCGACACCGAGTGCGTTCGCCGATGTGACGCTCGCCCAGGTTCCGATGGACGCGGGAGCACCTCCTGCGGCGATGTCCGCCTGCTCCAGCGTGCCGGTGGCCGTGATCGAGTAGAAACGGTTGGTGTCGCAGAAGAGGCGCTGGGTCTGCACCGTGTTCGTGAAGGTGCAGGTGACCTCCGCCCCGGCCTCGGCAGGGATGGTGATCGTGCCCGCGGCTCCTGCCCCGGAGGCGATCACGGTGCCGGCGCGGGTGCACTCGTAGGCGTTGGAATAGCCGAGACCCGCGTTGTTCGCCGAAGCCTCGGAGATCGTATAGGTGGCGCCCGGGCGCACGGTGGCGCGCGTGATCTGCGCCGACTGCACCCCGGTGGCCGTTCCGGTGGTGGTGGCCGACGCCAGGGTGCTCGTCCCCTCCCGGAGTGACAGGACGAACTGATCGGCCGGCGTCGTCCGCGTCGGGAGGTTCTTGCGGACCGTGATGGTCGTCAGGGGATCGACCACGAGGTCGATGGGCGCCGAGGGGACGAGTCCACTGGCGCTCACTGTCCCGCTGGAGAACGTCCCCGGCTGCGCTGCGACGACGGCGACCTGGATCGTGCACGAGCTGCTGCCGGCGGCGAGGTCCCCGCCGACGGACGTGATGCTTCCCGACCCTGCCGCGGCGGTGACCGCGAATACCGTTCCCCCGATGTCCCTGCACGTGCCTCCGATGGCCGGGGCCGTTGCCACCCTGAGCCCTGCCGGGAGTGTAGCGGCGAAACCCCAGTCGGTCTTCGCGTAGAGATCGGCGGTGTTGGTGATCGTGTAGGTCAGGATGGTCGGCGTCGTCGCCGTTGCCGGCGTTGGGTCGTAGGCGACATCCAGCGCAGGCGTGACATCGAGCACCCTGACGTCGTCGACACCGAAACCGCCGCCCGTACCAGCCTGGGAGTTGACGAGCTGCACCCTCGCGGAGGAGATCTGCGCAGGCGTCAGGAGCGCGGTGTTCGTGCCGGTGAAGGTCGCCGCTCGAACGGAACCGGTCAGCACGGGATCGGTGGCGCCGGCAACCGGGGCGAGAGCCGGTGATGTGTAGAAGACATTGCCTGTGCCGGCGCAGGGGACGACCGGGGCAGCGAACCCGGTCAGGAGAGTGACAGGTGTCGCGGCTCCGGTGACCAGGTTCAAGGCGAGCGAGGCATTGCTCGTGCCGCACCGCGTGCCCGCAGCATCCATCGCGAGTGAGTAGTAGCGGGCGTTCGGAGCGCCGAGACCGATCCCTGCAGTCGACTGGAGGGCCGTTGTGCCGCCCGCGACCGTGGTGTACGGCAGCGACACGAGCGCGTGGTTGCTCCGTGTGGTGGCGGTGGAACCGTTCGCCGCCGCGGTGGCGGAGCCGCCGGGTACGCCGGCCTGGACCTGTCCGAGGACGTCCGCGATGCGTCTGGCTTCCCGGGCTGCTGACGACCCTCCGGTGGTCTGGGACGGGCAGAACGCGGTGTTCGGGTAGGGCGCTACGTAGTTGAGGAGGATCCCCGTGCAGTTCGTCCCGATCGCCCACCCGCTCGAGGTCGTGTACCGATTCGCGGCATAAGCGGTGATCCCGCTAGGAGCGTTCGTCAGTCCCTGCTCGAAGGTGTCGATCCACGCCGGGCGGGGGGACTCGGGTACTCCGGCGGCCAGGAGTCCGACGTCGGCGGACCTCCCGAAGGACTCCATGCGGGCCACGCCCGACGGCGCCTTGCTGTCCCCCGGCGCAGGCTCGTCGATTTCGGCGGTTTCGGCGCTGTCGTCCGGAGCCATGCCGGGGTCGGCGCCAGGTGCGGGTTCCGGCACAGGTTCCGGTGAGGGGGCGGGCGCTGGAGCGACGGACTCGTCCGGCTCCGGCTCCGGCTCTGCGGACGGTGGCCCGGACGTCGGCCCGGACGTCGGCGTGGCCGCCGGGCTCTCGACACCGGAGGAGCCCTCGGGAATCGGCGGGGCGGGCGCCATCACGCCCGCCTCCTCGACGGGTTCGGGTGGCGACGTGGCTTCCCCGGACAGGGGGGCGGACACCGCGTCTGCCGGGCCGGGTGGCTGGGCTGCAGCGGGTCCCCAGCCGCCCGAGACGATGACGAGTGCGACCACGGCTGCGACGATGCCGAGGGGACGACGGGGTCCCGAGCGGGCAGCGTCGGGCTTCGGTCGCTTCGGCTTGTCCACGGGGACGGTGCGCCTTCCGGTAACGGGGTCGGGGGTCGGTGACAGGGGTCGGCGCGAGAACCATCGGGGGCGCGCTGGAAGGACAGGCGAGACCGAAGGACGCCGAGACCGGGACCGAGAATGAGACACAGATGAAACCCCCACGCGCACGCTAGGGGTCATCCGACAGCCCGGGCAAGGCATCGACTCCGTCTTTCCGGCATCCTGCGGATCTCCTGAGCATCGGGAGCCGGGGAGCCGGGGAGCCGGGGACGGGAGCCGGAGCCGGTCGGATGCCGCTGGTCGGCCGGAGGCCGTCCGATGCGAAGTGACGGCGCCATGGTGTTCAATGGCGGCTACGGAAACAGACCGGCTGGCTCCGCCGTTCATCCCCGGAGCATCGAGGCCGGTCCGGCCCGGCGTCGACGCCGGGCCCGCACCCTGGAAGGTGGTGGCGTGACATACGGACCGATGACAGGAGAGCGCCGGCCGTCGCGGGTGGGCCCTACGGCCCCGGCCTCGGCGCTCCTGGTGGCGGCGCTGGTGCTCGCCGGCTGCTCGTCCCCGCCGAGCGGCACCGATGAACCGACATCGGGCGCTACGACCGCCACGCCATCGTCCTCCGGGTCCGCCCGTGCCTCGGCCGGTCCGGCGCCGAGCCCGTCGGCGACAGTGTCCGCCGGACCAACCGCTGATGCACCGGCGACGATCGCCTGCGACGGCTGCCTCGACGTCGTCGTCAGCGGTGATCTCCTGGTGCACCCGCAGCTGTGGGACCAGGCGGCCGTCGATGCGGCCGTCACGGGGAAGGGCGCGCTGGACTTCGAGCCACTCCTCGCCGGCCAACGGCCCTACCTGGCGACGGCGGACCTCGCCATCTGCCATCTCGAGACGCCGGTCGCCGGTCCCGACGGCCCCTTCAGCGGCTATCCGCAGTTCAACGTCCCGCCCCAGATCCTGACGGCAGCGGCCGACGTCGGCTACGACGCCTGCACCTCCGCGAGCAACCACTCGATCGACGCGGGAACCGAGGGGCTGCTGCGGACCCTGGCGGCGCTCGACGCTGCCGGGCTGGAGCACACCGGGTCCTATGCCACGGAGGAGGACGCGGCGAAGGTGCTCATCCTCGACCAGCCCGCGGCGCGTGTCGCCGTCATCGAGGCGACCTACGGCCTCAACGGGCTCATGCAGGACCAGCCGTGGCGCGTCGACCTGCTCGACGCCGACGTCATGATCGCCAAGGCGAGGGCAGCGCGAGCAGCCGGGGCGGATGTGGTGCTCGGCGCCGTCCACGCGGGCGACGAGTACGTGCCGACGCCGAACGCGCAGCAGGTCGGGATCGCCCATGCACTGGCCGACAGTGGAGAGTTCGATCTCCTCTACGGACACCATGCACACACCGTCCAGCCGATCGAGAAGTACAACGGCACGTGGATCGTGTACGGCCTGGGCAACGGCGTCACCGAACTCTCACCCGTGTACGACGTCAACAACGAGGGGATCACCGTCCGGGCGAGTTTCAGCAGGGACGACGCCGGTGCCTGGGCCGTCACGGACCTCGTCTGGCTAC
Organism: Arthrobacter sp. CP30; assembly: GCF_053470025.1. Taxonomy (NCBI): domain Bacteria; kingdom Bacillati; phylum Actinomycetota; class Actinomycetes; order Micrococcales; family Micrococcaceae; genus Arthrobacter; species Arthrobacter sp. CP30. Next base: position 11,001 of record NZ_JBQEMM010000018.1, on the reverse strand, counting down.
CGTCGCTGATCGAGCGTGACCCCTACCGGTGGTGCGCGCTGGCGCCGGACCGTCCGCCGGGGGAATGCTCGTCGCCCGAGCGGGAGGCTGCCTCACGGGAACGGACGCGATCGGTCGTCGAGTCGCTCGGCGCCCGGGAGGACGGAGCGCGGCCATGGGACCTGTCCGAGGAAGCGGGCTCCCGATAGGCGTCCCGACGGCGGTGCCACCGCCCGTTGCGGTGATCCTGAGCGGACACTGCGGGTCACGGGGGCTTGCCCTTCCTAGACTGATTCCATGGGGACAGGGACACGGTGATGCCGGGCGATGACGACCGCCCTCGTTCTTCCATGGACGAACCAGGCGCCCGGCGCGCGGCCGAGACCGCGGAGTTCCTCCGCCGGGAACTGACCCACGCCCAGGTCGAGCTGTATCGGTTCGAGCGGTCACGGTTGCAGCCCGTCGGAGGAGCTCACCTGGCCTGGCCCGGAGCAACCGGTCGGGCCACACCGTCCGGTAGCGCCACACCGTCCGGTAGCACCCCATCGTCCGGTTCGCATCCCGACGGCATCGGCCCTTCCGTCGCGGCTGCGGCCTCCGCCGTCGTTCCCGCCGCGCCCGGACGTCGGAGCGTGCGCACCCTCCATGTCGTCGGACGTCGGCGCGGCACCGGACTCGCTGTGTGGCTGATGATCCTCTACCTCCTGCTGACCGTGCTGTCCCTTGCACCGGCGGACGAGAACGGCGCCCGGCCCGCCCACGGGCCGAGCGTCGTCGGACACGCAGAAAGTCCGTCCGCGGACCTTCCTGCGCACTGACGGATCTTCCCTGCCCGGTGTCGGTGACGGGCGGTACTGTCGGGAGGACAGGCCGCGCAGGGTGAAACGGAAGAGGTAGCTGTCATCGGTTCCAGGACGAATGCCGCGCCCGCGGGCCGCACGGTCCCCGTGGTGCCCACCGCCGGGGAGAAGCGCCACCACCAGGTCCTCATCATCGGCGGCGGCAACGCGGGTGTGTCCCTCGCCGGGCGCCTCCTGCGGTACCACGTGAAGGACGTCGCCGTCGTCGAGCCGCGCAGCCGCCACCTCTACCAGCCCCTGTTCTCCCATATCGCCGGCGGGACGGCTGATGCGTTCGAGGCCGTGCGGTTGCAGTCGGCGGTCATGCCCCAGGGCGTGGTCTGGATCCAGGACAAGGCCACGGACGTCAGCACCGGCACCAGCACGGTGCTGCTCGAGTCCGGTTCCGCCGTCACCTACGACCACCTAATCGTGTGCCCCGGCATCCAGAACGATTGGACCTCCATCCCCGGACTCAAGGAGGCGATGGAGGGACCGTACGGCGGATCGAACTACGAGTACGAGCTGGCCCCGAAGGCCTGGAAGCTGTTCAAGGACCTGAAGCGCGGAACCGTCGTGTTCACGCAGCCGCCGGGTCCGGCATCCTGCGACGGCGCCGCCCAGAAGCCGATGTACCTCGCCTGCGACCACTGGCGCCGGCAGGGCGTTCTCGGGGACATCCGCGTGGTCCTCGCCGTCGCCACGCCCACGATCTTCGGCATGGACATCATCGACGAGGAGCTGAATCGCAAGATCGACGAATACGGCATCGAGGTCCGGTACAGCACCGAACTCGCGTCCGTCGACCCGTCGGGCCGCACCGTCGGGCTCACGAACACCGCGACCGGAGCATCCGAGACCATCGCCTACGACGTGCTGCACGCCGTTCCCCCGCAGTCCGCTCCGGAATGGTTGAAGACCACCGACCTCCCGGCCCCCGGCAATCCCGGCGGTTTCGTCGAGGTGGATCCCCTCATCCTCCGTCACCCCCGTTTCCCGGCCATCTGGTCCCTCGGTGATGCCGCGTCCACCCTGAACTCGAAGTCCGGAGCCGCCCTGCGCATGCAGACGAAGGTTCTCGCGAAGAACCTGAAAGCCGTCCTAAAGGGCAAGAAGCCCACCGCGCAGTACAACCAGTACTCGGCCTGCCCGTTCGTCGTCAGTAAGAACACCGTGGTGTTCTCCGAGTTCGACGACAAGTACGCGCCCATGCCGACCGTGCCGGGCTGGGACAACCTGGCGCGTGAACGGCGCCTCACCTTCATCGCCGAGCGGGTCCTGCTGCCGAAGGTGTACTGGAACCTCATCCTGCGCGGACGCGCCTAGGAACCACCGACGCCCGGCCTTCCTCCAGTACAGGGCCAGGGCGGCAGCAGGGCCGTAGGCTTCAGCCATGACCAGGGGGAAGCAGTCAGGCAGGGCCGTGCGGTGATCGAGGTGATCGGACTCGTCGCCAGGATCGTGTTCGAGCTGGTGATCGAGTCCTTCCCGTATTGGGGGTCCTCCGACCGCAGGACCTACCGGAGGTACCGGCGCGAGCTGCCGGCGGGGGAGAAGCTCCTCACCCGGAGGGAATGGCGTGCCGCCGAGCGTCCGGTGGGACCGCGCGGGCGGGTGACGGACCCCGAGGGCCGAACCGATGACCGGGCGCACGGGCAGGAGTAGGCCGGTGGCCACCGGCCAGGACTACCGTCCGGCCGGAAGCCCGGGGCGAGGCTCCTGCCTCGCCGATCCTCAGCTGCCCGTCGGGAACAGGGCGGCCTCGGCGGTCCGGGTCACCGCGCGGATGAGCTCGGTCTGCTCGGACGTGCTGCCCTCCTCGGGTGCCTCCGTGTAGACCACGAGGGCGACGGTGGATCCGCGGTAGGTGAGGAGTGCCGCGTCGTGGAGCTCGCCCGCGACCTGCCCGTACTTGTGCTGCACCAGGACGTCGGGGCGGGACCCGGCCGGGATGAGATCCTCCTCGTTGGTGTCCTGCATGGAGCCGAGCAGCTCCGTGGTGTGTTCCTCGTCGAGGAGTTCACCCGCGGAGAGCCGACGCAGCACCAGAGCCATGTCCGCGGCGGTCAGTAGATTCTCCTCCGGGTCGTACTCGACACCGAGCGACGAGGCGTACGCCGTGAGCTCGGAGTGACCGACGGCGTCCATGAGCAGGAGCCACGCGTCATTGCTGCTGGTGTTGACCATGGCCTGGAGCTGGAAGGCGGCATCGTAGTCGCCGAGGGGTTCGTCCAGGCGCGCTTCCCCTGTCTCCACCCGGTGGTAGTAGGCGGCCGCGGTGATGATCTTCGCCGTACTGGCGGCGAAGAACGGATCGCGGTCCCCGAATGTCCGCGTGGCCCCGCCCGACACATCGGCAAGGGCTACTCCGACGCGATATTCGCCCGCTTCGTCGAGGATCGCCGCCATGTCCTGGTCCAGCGACGGCGGTGCGGCAGCCACCGGTGCGGTGGGGACGGCGACCGGCTCCGACACGCCCGATCCGTCGTCGCCCGACGACCGGATGAGGGGCACGAGGACCGCCACGGTGGCGAGCGTGAGGGCGGTGGCTCCCCACAGGGTGCGTCTCCGCCGGACCCGGGTCGAGGGTCCCCGGCGTGCGATGGCGTGACCTCCGGGACGGCCCTGCATCATCCTGTCCCTCCTTCCGGCGGCGCTGGGTCGTGTGACCACGGGCTGAGCGCACCTCGATCGCTCCCGGCCGATCGTCTCCGCCTGCTGCAAGCCTACTGACCGGTACGGTCCGGGCCGGGTACATCGGAGTGCGCCCCCGTGCAGGGCTTCATTGCCCGTTCATCCTGCGTTGAGGGCCGTGTCCGACGGGGGCGCTTGGATCGGACCGGGAGGTGCTGACCGCTCCCTGCTCGTTCCCGACCGAAGGACGTCTCCATGTCTTCCCGTTCCATCCGCACCATCACCGCAACTGTCTCCGCTGCCGTCGGCCTGTCGATCCTCTCCCCCGCCGCCCAGGCGGCGCCCGGCGCAGATCAGCGGGAGGGGCGGGCCGCCCACCATCACGCGGCGGCTCCGATCCTCGTCGGCCACCGCGGCGCGGGCGGCACGGCTCCCGAGAACACCGTCGCCGCCTTCAAGGAGGGCCGGTCCTCGGATGCGGACTTCATCGAGATCGACGTCCAGCTCAGCGCCGACGGCGTGCCCTTCCTCTTCCACGACGACACCCCGGCCCGCACGACCGACGTGGAGGACGTGTTTCCCGGCCGTGCGTCGGACCCCATCACCTCGTTCACCTGGGCCGAACTCCAGCAGCTCGATGCCGGCTCCTTCTTCGACGAGCGCTTCGTCGGCGAGCGCATCCCGCACCTCGACGACGCAGCCCAGATCGCCACCCGCACCACGGGCGTGTACATCGAGATCAAGAACCCCTCGAGGTCCCCGGGCATCGAGCAGCTGGTCGCGGATGAGCTGCTGACCGATCCGTCCTGGCGGAAGCTCGTCGCCGCGAACAAGGTGCAGGTGATCGGCTTCGACGTGGCCTCCAATCGCCGGTTCGCCGAGCTCGCCCCGCAGATCCCGCTGCAGCAGCTCACCGGTGCGGTGCCCGGTGACGCGGATCTGGCGGCTCTGGCAGGATTCGTCGACTCGATCGGCGCCAACTACCGGGTACTCACTGCCGCCGACGTCGATCGTGTGCATGCGGCGGGCCTCGCCATGAGCGCCTACACCGTCAACTCGCCGGAGGCCGTGCAGGCAGTGGTCGATCTCGGTGTGGACGCAATCACCACCGACTTCCCCGTCCAGAACGGGCGTTACCTGCGCGGTCTCCCGGTCTTCCCGGGCGCGGGCCTCGAGATCAGCGGCGCCGTGAACAACCCGCCGGGGGACGACGTCCAGCCGGAGACCGGTGAATACGTCTCACTGCGGAACACTTCCGGAACGGCCGTCGACGTCAGCGGGTTCTTCCTCCGGGACGCGGCCGGCACCATCCTCCGCGTGGGCGACGGGTACGTGCTCCAGCCCGGGGCCGAACTCCGCGTGTACACCGGGCCGGGGACCAACACGGCTGCCGCCTACTACAGCGGGCTGCCTGCCTCGGTGCTCAACAACAGCGGGGATGCCCTCGGTTTCTGGAGCGCGGACCTGCGCCTGCTGGACGTCTTCGCCAACTGACCCGGCCCGGTACCCGCGGAGCGGGCGACGGCGGTGTGCACTCCCAGCGCCGTCGTGTGTCCTGCCCCGCGTGCACCGGACGCAGGTCGGGCGCCGGCCCGCGCCGGACCCTTGTCGGGGTCGGGGCCGCCCCGTAGCATCCGGTCATGGAGATCATCGAGTACCACCCGCGGCGGGACCAGCTCGTCTACACCTTCGGCGGCAGCGCCCCCGTGCTGAGGGTGCAACCGGGTACCGCCCTGCGGCTCTGGTCCGAGGACGCGTTCAACAACGCCCTCACCTCGATCGACGACGTCAGCGGGGAGAAGGTGGACCTCGACTTCGTCAACCCGCAGACGGGGCCGTTCTACGTCGAGGGCGCGGAACCGGGGGACACCCTGGCCCTCCACATCGCAGATCTGACGCCGGCCCGGTCCTACGGCGCCTCGGCCACCATCCCGTTCTTCGGCGGCCTGACCAGCACGGACCGCACCGCCACGCTCCAGGAACCGCTGCCGGACATCACGTGGATCTACCACGTGGACACCGAGCGGCGGACGGTGGGCTTCCAGTCGCGACGCGGGGATTTCGAGGTCGCCCTCCCGCTCGAGCCGATGCTGGGGACGGTCGGGGTGGCACCTCCCGGAGGCGAGGTGCGGTCCAGCCTGGTGCCGGAACGGTTCGGCGGGAACATGGACGCACCGGACGTGAAGGCGGGCACCACGGTGTACCTCGGTGTGAACGTCGAGGGTGCCCTGTTCTCGATCGGCGACGGCCACTACCGGCAGGGCGAGGGCGAGGCGTGCGGCACGGCCGTCGAGGGAGCCATGCATTCGACCATCATCGTGGACCTCGTCAAGGGCGGTGCGCCGGCGTGGCCGCGCATCGAGACCGACTACCACTGGGGCGCCGTCGGCTCCTCGCGTCCCATGGAGGACTCGTGGCGGATCGGGCAGGTGGAGATGGTGCGCTGGTTCGGTGATCTCTTCGGCCTGCACCAGCTCGATGCCTACCAGCTGCTGACGCAGACGGCCCTCGCGCCGATCGCCAACGCCGTCGACGCGAACTACAGCGTGGTGGTCAAGGCGCCCAAGGCACTGTTCCCCTCCGCCGACGCCTACGGGGGCCTGCACGCACACCTCCGGCGCCAGGCCGCAGACCTGCGCTGACGTCCCGCGCCCGGACACCCGTCCGGCGCCAGTCCGACCGAAGGAGCACCATGGACCTGCAGCTGACCGGCACCACCGCCCTCGTGACCGGAGGCACGAAAGGCATCGGCAGGGCCATCGTCCGGTGCTTCGCCGCGGAGGGGGCGAACGTCGCGTTCTGCGCACGGGACGCCGCCGAGGTCGCGGCGACCGAGCAGGCGTTCGCGTCGTCGTCGGGCCGCGTCAGCGGCTCCGTGCTCGACGTCGGCGACGGGGTGGCGGTGGCCGGCTGGGTGGACGCCGTGGCGGCTGACTTCGGGGGGATCGATGCGGTGGTGAGCAACGTCAGTGCGCTCGCGATCGAGGACACGGAGGAGAACTGGGAGGCGAGCCTCCGGGTCGACCTGCTCGGGACGGTGCGCCTGGTCAAGGCGGCCCTCCCTCACCTGGCGAGGAGTTCGACGCCGTCGATCACTGCGATCTCGAGTGTGTCCGGCCGTGAGGTGGACTTCGCCTCCGGACCCTACGGCACCGTGAAGTCGGCGCTGATCGCGTACATGGCGGGCCTCGCCTTCCAGCTCGCCGGGCAGGGCATCCGGGCGAATACCGTCTCGCCCGGCAACACCTACCACGAGGGCGGTGTGTGGGAGAGCATCGAGGGCGGTAACCCGGAGCTCTTCGCCACCGCGATGGGGCTCAATCCCACGGGCCGGATGGGCACGCCGGAGGAGGTGGCGGACGCCGTCGTCTTCCTCGCCAGTCCCCGGTCCAGCCGCACCACGGGCGCCAATCTCCTGATCGACGGTGGACTCACCCGCGGTATCCAGTTCTGACGGGCGCGCCCTGCACACCCGACCGGATGCAGGGGGACGCCGGCAGCCCGGACCGGATTCAGCGGGCCGGGCTGTGGCGCCGCCGGTGACGTGCGCCGGTCACGTGACCGGCGCACTGTCCCCTCGGTCAGGGCCTACGTGGCGAGGAACGGGAGGAGGATCCCGTTGATCTCCGCACCGTGGGTCCAGAGCATGCCGTGGGGCGCACCCTCGATCTCGACGTACTCGGCGGCGGGCAGGCGCTTGGTGAACTCGCGTCCCGTCGCGTCGTATCCAGTCCGTCGGCATGGACGACCTGCGGACGGCCGCCGGGGTCTCGCTCAAGAAGCTCTACCAGGAGTTCCCCTCGAAGAGCAGCATCGTCATGGCCGTCCTCGAGCGGTGGCACGCGTCATGGACCGAAGGGCTGGATGCGCGGGTACGGCAGGCCGACGCACCGAGGGACCGGCTGCTGGCGATGTTCGACTACCTGGCCGAGTGGTTCGGGCAGGACTCGTTCCGCGGCTGCGGCTTCATCAACAGCTTCGCGGAGCTGGGTGCCGTGAGCCCGGACGTCGCCGAGTACGCCCGCAGGCACAAGGAATCCTTCCAGGTCTACGTCGGCCATCTGGCAGCGGACGCAGGAGCGCCGTCGGATCTCGCCCCGCAACTGTCGATCCTCGCCGAGGGTGCACAGACGACGGCGGCGATCGCCCGCACCTCGGACGCCGCCGGCCACGCACGGAGGGCTGCCGAGGTGCTCGTCGACGCTGCGCTCGCGCACCCGTCACGTCCTACCGGCTGATCAGCCGACCAGGTCGCGGTACTCGGGGTGGTCGTCGATGAACGCGGCGACGAACTCGCACTCGGGCACCACCGTCAGGTGCCGGTTCCGTGCGTCGTCGAGCGCGTGGCGGATCAGGGTGCTGCCGACGCCACGGCCCTCCAGGTCCTCGTCCACGACGGTGTGCGTGAAGACGATGGTGTCACCGGAGAGCTCGTAGGCGGCGATGCCCGCCGGATCACCGTCGAGTGCTGCCTCGTAACGGCTCTTCGCCTCGTTGTCGGTGACGTCCAGGCCGGGGTGCTCGCTGCTCATGCAGCCACTCTGGCACCCGCGCCGACAGGCTTTCAACGGCACGACGGCGGGCGTGCGCGGATCCGCTCCTGCTTCCGGGAGCTAGGCCGGAGCGTGCGACGAGCTCGATTCGAGGAGCCAGGCGACGGCGTCGGTCTCCGACGTGAAGTACCGGGTCGTCGTGGGGGAGCGGTGGGAGAAGCCCGACATCACCTCGTCGACGACGTCCTGGCCGACCAGCGCCACCCTGGAGAACCCGCGGTAGCTGCTCATGCCGATCCGGGCCTCGGGAGTGATGCCGGTGATGCCGTGCATGTGGACGAGCAGCGGCAGGGCCGTCGGTCCGTGGAACTCGGCGAGGGCCGCGGCCGCAGCGACCGCGTACGGGTGGGTGATCTCGACCCCGCGTCGCCAGCGCAGTCTCAGCATCCCGCGGTCGAAGTTCGCGGTGAATGGGTCCATCGGAGTCCTTTGATCGGCGGCTGGGGTCATTGATCCGCCAGCGTAGCAAGACGCACCCCCGGATCGCTCCGTCCGTTCACAGGTGACCACTCCGCCCTGACGGAGCCGTGCAGGTTGTACCCTCCTGTGCATGACACTGAGCATTCTGGTGACCGGCGCCAGTCGGGGTATCGGCGCAGCCATCGCCCTGGACCTGTCCGCGCGGGGGCACCGCATCGCCGTGCACGCGGGGCGGGACAGGGCGGCGGCGGAGGCCGTCCGCGACCGACTCCCCGGGTCGGGTCACACCGTCGTGGTCGGTGATGTCGGTGATCCTGACGCATGCCGGCGCATCGTCGACAGCGCCGTCGACGACCTCGGCGGGATCGACGTGCTGGTCAACAACGCGGGCATCTTCGAGGCGCATCCCGTCGACGGCACGTCCTTCGAGGAATGGCAGCAGGCCTGGCGCCGCACGCTCGACGTGAACCTGCTCGGTCCGGCGAACCTCGCCTGGCTCGTGGCGCGCCACCTCCTCGGACGCCCCACAGGTCCGGAGGGCGGACGACTCATCAGCGTCGGGTCACGGGGCGCGTACCGCGGCGAACCCGCCACGCCCGCCTACGGTGCGAGCAAGGCGGGGCTGCACGCACTGACGCAGTCGCTCGCCGTCGCCCTCGCGCCGCACGGGATCCTCGCAGCCGCCGTCGCGCCCGGGTTCGTCGAGACCGACATGGGCCGGACCGTCCTCGACGGGCCGGGCGGGGACGTAGTGCGCGCGCAGAGCCCGTTCAACCGCGTGGCGACGCCGGAGGACATCGCCCGGACGGTGGGCTGGCTCGCCACCGACGCGCCGCTCTGGGTCAGCGGGACCGTGGTGGACGCCAACGGGGCGTCCTACCTGAGGTGAGGCGTGCCCGGCGGACCGTCCACCACAGGGCCTCGTGACGTTCTGTGACGACGGCCGATGGACGCTCGCAGGGCCTCGCCCTTAGGCTCGGGAGCAGAATCAAGAGTTCCAACGCAAAACCCTGGTTTGTTGGACGGCAACCCTCTCGCTGTAGCGGGGTGCCCCAGGTGAGGATTCGGCCCGTCATGCACCGTGCGGGCAAGTATGGCGCTTCCTTCCGGCAGTGCCCCAGACATGAGGATCCTTCATGACCTCTGCACCGCGCCGTATCCGTTTCAACGCCTTCGACATGAACTGCGTGGGCCACCAGTCGCCCGGTTTGTGGCGTCATCCCGAGGACCAGTCCTGGCGCTACAAGGACCTGCGCTACTGGGCGGACCTCGCGCAGACACTGGAGAAGGGCCTGTTCGACGGCATCTTCATCGCGGACGTCCTCGGCACCTACGACGTCTTCGGCGGCTCCAACGAGGCGACCCTGCGCCAAGGGACGCAGACGCCGGTCAACGACCCTTTCCTGCTCGTCTCCGCGATGGCCCTCGTCACGGAACACCTCGGCTTCGGCGTCACGGCCGGCACTGCCTACGAGCACCCGTACCCCTTCGCGCGGCGCCTCTCCACCCTCGACCACCTGACCGACGGCCGCGTGGGCTGGAACGTCGTCACCGGCTACCTGCCCTCCGCGGCCCGCAACATGGGCCACGAGGACCAGCTGGAGCACGACCAGCGCTACGACCACGCCGACGAATACCTCGAGGTGCTCTACAAGCTCCTCGAAGGCTCCTGGGAGGACGACGCCGTGGTCCGGGATCGTAGGACCGGCGTCTTCACCGATCCGGCGAAGGTCCACGAGATCCAGCACGACGGCACGTTCTTCACCGTTCCCGGCATCCACCTCAGCGAACCGTCGCCCCAGCGCACCCCCGTCATCTACCAGGCGGGGGCCTCCCCGCGGGGTATCGCCTTCGCGGCAGGCAACGCGGAAGCGGTCTTCGTCGGCTCGCCCACGAAGGCCCTCCTGAAGGACTCCGTCCGCAGGATCCGCGACGCCGTCGAGGCCGAGGGGCGCGACCGCTACTCCGTACGCATCTACACGATGCTGACCGTCATCACGGACGAGACCGAGGAGAAGGCGCACGCCAAGCACGCCGACTACCAGCAGTACGTCAGCTACGAGGGCGCGCTCGTCCTGCTCTCCGGCTGGCTGGGCATCGACCTCAGCGTCTACGACCCCGACGAGCCGATCGGCACTGTGCAGTCCAACGCCATCCAGTCCGCGGTGGCGAACTTCCAGAAAGTGAACGACGACGGCCTCCCCTGGACCGTCCGCGACATCGCCGCGTGGGCCGGTATCGGCGGGCTGGGGCCGAGGGTCGTCGGGTCCGGCGCGCAGGTGGCCGACGAGCTGCAGTCCTGGGTCGAGGAGACGGACGTGGACGGGTTCAACCTCGCCTACGCCATCACGCCGGGCTCCTTCGAGGACGTCATCACCCACGTGGTGCCCGAGCTGCAGAAGCGCGGCGCGTATCCGACGGCCTACGCGGAGGGGACGCTCCGCCAGAAGCTGTTCGGCAAGGGTGACCGGCTTCCCGCCGAGCACCGCGGTGCAGGCTACCGGCTCCAGCCCGCCCGCCCCTGACGCACCCGTCCGGCGGCACCTCCGCGTAGGCCGTCGGATACGCGCCGCGCT
>NZ_JBQEMM010000017.1:0-48349 GCF_053470025.1 Arthrobacter sp. CP30 | reverse complement strand
CCGCCTCAGGAAACTCCACCCGCTCCACCGACCCAGGCAACAACACCCCAGCCAAACGAGCCCCAACAACACCCACCAACTCAACCCGAACACCCGCAGCAAACCCACGCAACAACGACAAATCCATTAGGGGGTCACCTTGGTTCCATTAGTGATTTCTGCAGTCAAGGCACGACGGATGGCATCTACGAAATCTTCGATGTCAGCCGCTGTTTCAATAAGTTGGATGTCGGAGTCCAACTCCAACGACCCGAAGGACACAATCTTCACAATTTCTTCCGGCTGAAAATCGCCGCTTTGGCCCGGTGAACCTCCAGGGGCAGGCTGCACAGGTTTCTGAGCCAGAATCTGGAACAACCCGGGCTTGACGCCATCATGAAATGCACTTACCTTGCCCCTGAGAGTGACGATTTGTTTCTCGGTCGCAATCCCGTTTTCAAAGTTCTGCACACGACTGCGCACGGCAGCTTGAGCCTCCGCTGTTGCCTTCTCGTAGTGATCGCTGGCGGTGACGGCCGAAGCTGCCTTTCCGACAGCGTCCTGGGCAGCCGAGCGTGCTGTGGCCACGGCCGCTTCCAGCTCGGCACGAAGTTGCTGCAGCTGCGTGTTCAGAGCGGGTATTTTTCCCCCGCGGAAGATCATCGGATCATCCAAAAGTTTTTCGATCATCCCGGGCAGCTCAGACTCGATAAGCGCCAGGTTGGCCTGCTCGCCCCTCAGCAAAGCGGCAGCGTCGTCGTATATTTTTTTCTGCTGTCCGTTGAGGAAGCTCTCGATGGGATCAATGAAATCAGACTTAAAGTCCTGCAGCTCATCCATATGGGTCCGAAATAATGTGAGGTACCAATCATCGGCCTGACCGCACACCTTGGACAGCGCCTCTACAGCCGCCGAAAGGGAGCCCATGAACGGATAGTGAAACATGGCCTGGTCCGACTTGAGCTTGTCGTGCAGGGACTGCAGACGGGCTTTCGTAATGGCGGCCAGTTCCAGGGCGTCGGCGGTCGGCTGGGGTTCAAGGAAGAAATCTTTATAGAAGTCCGCCAGCGCGCGGACGTCAGCCGACCGGTAAGCAACCGGGACGGTCAGAACGAGGACAGGGAAACGGGCCGTGTTTTTCAGGTCTGACCCGGCCTCCGTACGTGCCAGCTTCACACCGTCACGGCTCACAGCAACTTTGCCGAGTCCTATCAACTTTGCGAGCTGCACCTGAATGGCAATGGTCGACCACCCGTACGGTTTCTGCACGAAGTGCTCGTCAACCGACTTTACAGTGACCTTGGCTGCCTGGGTATTCTGCAGAGTGATCCAGTTCAAAAGCTCCTGCTCGCCTGCCGAAACCATTTGTGCGGCATCGCTTTCGAGCGCCCCATCAAGGACTCTAAGGTTCTTCTGAATCTGGTCATCGGTGAATTTCGCGCTCCCAAGCATTGAGAGCATCGGATACGTCCGCGCAATGAGATCCTGAAATGCCAGATCAATCCTCGCCGCCGGATCTTCTGACGCCACTGCGATCTCCGAAGCATTGGCTACAAGTGTCGCTTTCGCAATCAGGCTCCGAAGGCGCCCGACCACTTCCTTGCGCCGCTCCGCAAGCTGTCGCCCCTTGACTTCTAAAATGTGCCGCACGGCGTCGGATTGCTGGCTGGAGCTTTTCAGTCTGAGGTACTTCTCAGTCCTTAGGTACAGCCGCAAATCTGCCATGAGACGGCCGTCGTCGGCGATGACTACGCGGAGCTCATCCTTGCCAGAGCTGTGGGCCTTCAAGGTTTCAAGCGAATCAGCGTACTCATATTCCGGGCTGATGAAATGAAGAGTCAACTCCTTCTGCTGGCCGTACGGGCCGTCGTCGAGACGAACACCGAACGGGAAATCTTGCCCGTTCGAGACGTACCGCACCTTGGATGACTTCAGAATGTCACCGGTCAGGAACCCTGCAAACTCCGACCCGAACTTGTTTGAGTCCAGCTCAACGGACTTGATCTCCTGCTCGATGTCCTTTTCGTCGCTCGTCAGGTACTCATATGTCGAGCCATTGAGCTGGATATACGTCTGCTGCTCCAGCAGGTTCAGCGCGTCCTTCACCTTATTGGCGAAGCCGACCATGTTCAAACCGAACCTGCTGTACATGAGGATGGTGAGATTCCGGGGCGTGGCTTTGAAGTCTGGCACATACTTCACCAGGAAGAGGGCTTTGAGCACTTGGACCGCAAACTGGTTCTGCTGGCTGAGGTGATCCTCAGCGGTGAAGATGGCACTTTGGAGCTGTGATTTCAAGGAGTGCCGAATGCCCTCAAACATGCGGTCGAAGGTCGCGAGCTCGCCGACGGGAGTGTCTTTTAGCTGCTGGATGACGTCCTGGAAGACGCCGAGCATTGATCTGGCCCCGACGGCTAGGTTGTTCCCTTCGAACGCGTTATGGGCAGAGAGCCCTTTGAGGGCGTCCTGGAACAGTGTGTACTGGTACGTGATGAACGGGTAGCTGGACGTGAAATGCTCTTCGTCCTGGAAGATGCGGTACTTACGCGAACCGTCTGCGAAATCGAAAAGCGTTTTGAAGTTGTTGGCTTCTGCAGCGTAGATCCCGCCCAGATGGATCGATCCGGTAGCAGTTTTCTCGAGGAGACGCTTTTGAATGACTTCTTCCACGTCGGCGCTGGTGAGCTTGACGCGGTTCTTGAAGCGCGCCTGGATTTTGGAGAAGTCGTTGCCCTGTTTGCTGGTCCGGTCGCCGATGACGGCGTCGACGTCCTCTTGGGAAGTGACCAATACCCAGGCACGGCCATTGCACCTGGTAGCGAGGGTCTCCGCGACAGTCTGGAGGTTAAGCATGAGCTTCGTATTGTCGGCGATGAACTGTCCGACCTCGTCAACGAAGAAGTTGAGGCGGTAGTCGCCATCTTGGCTGTCCAGCCACACCTTGACGTCGTTTGCAAAGTCTTCGATAGAAACGCTGTACTCGGCCCGGTACTTGGAAAGGATCTGTGTGGGCGCAGTTTCGTCCTGGCCCGTTACGCGGGCATATGCCTTGGCGATATTGCCCTCTTGCAGGATGCCGAGCGTACGCCCCTCGTTCCATGCTTTGGAGGAGATATCTTGGAAGGCGGCCTTGAATGCCTTAAAGAGCCCCTCTTTAACGAGGTCCCTTTCGAACCTGGCAACATGGCCCAGCTGTCCGTAGAACCCGCAGGATTCGTTGAAAACTTTGACGAAAACGCTGAGCAAGGCGTCGGGCTGGTCCTTGCTCTGCAACGTCGCCTTCTGGTCGATGTTGAAGAGGATGCTCTTGGCCCGAATTTGCCGGGACTTCTCGATTGCACCACGAAGAATCCCGTTGCCGGCAGTCTTTTGGATGAAACTGTCAACTACTTCGTCCCGCGAGACCTTCTGCCCGTCGACGTCGCCGAGTAAGTGGGCCAGCATTTTGAGCATGTGGGATTTTCCGGATCCGAAAAACCCGGAAACCCAGGCGCCGTTTGCACCGGCATAGTTGTTGTAGGCATCCAGGAGGGTTTCCATGCGCTGGCTGGCCTCGTTCGTGAGAACGTATTCACTTACCTCGGTGCCGATCTGAGACTCATCGTCGGCTTTGACGACACCCTCGATAGTTCGCGAAATGTCTTTCGCAAAAATGTCATGAAGCTTCATCGTTCCCCCTAGTTAACGTGGTAATCGAAGATGTTGAACGCCCGGTAGTACTGGTCGTCTGTAAGCTGCCCGAAGAGCACCAGCGAGGACCCTTGAGAAGCCGACTGACGGTACTCGCCCGGAAAAAACATCAGCATTGGTTTGTCTTTGGAAATGCTCAGCAGATTATTCAGCACGGTGTGGGACCGTATGTAAGGAAAAACCTCACCGATCCCTGTGAGAAAGAATATGTCGTGCGGGGACGCCAGTTTTTCCCTTACCCGCGGAGCAAGCTCGTGGGCTGGATCGAACACCTGCTGAAAGAGTTCCCTGAACTCGTCCTTGGAGTGCTGTGGTTCGGCCTCCAGAACGCTGTCCCACAGGTCTCGTTCTTGAAGAATCTCAATTGTGAGGTCGTAGAGGTTAATCTCGAGCACCTCGATGCCCTCGAGTTTGAGACGGTTCTGGAGCCGCTTTTGGACTTGCTCCATAGCGAGTGCCTCAGCTGGCACGAATGGGCAGATGAAGAAGGGAACTTCGTTTCCTGGCACCTTGTTGTCAAGGAACCTGCGGCTTGTGAGTGCCTTGAGCAGGTGCCCCTCGCGCTTCGCGAGGGGCAGATCTGAGACCTTCTTATGCATGCATTAAACTTTCAATCTCGAAGTCCGTGACGGGGTAAACCAAAAATGATCCGGGGCCGCGTCTGCGTAATTCTTTCGCGACCCTTTCCCCTATCACTTGAGGAAGGATAAGGCCAGCCTCTGACACTATTTGCGCTTCGCGAAGCATCCGGAACAAATTCTGTCGCAGTTTGTACTTGGTAGACAGTTTCAGCTCCTCAAGCTCGCCGTGCCAGAACGATTTCTTGACGAAAAAAGTATCAAGAGCAGTTGGGTCCAGCGCATTGTTCATAGAAAGGTACTTTTCTCTGACAACTTCTTCGGCAAAATCGGCCACGAAGCAGTATTGGAGGCAAATCGCCAACCACACGAGCTGATGGCGCTCCGGTGCGTTACCGCTGACCACGATCTCCAGTTCCGAGTCGGTTAGCCTACTGGCGCGGTCCATCGCCTCCCGACTGATCCGTACAACAGCGGACGCGGTGCGCTTCTGGATGAGGTTGTCAGCTCTCACGGAAGCTCTGGCATCCTGCCAGTCGCCCAGACGCAGATACTCTGCAGCAACGACGCGACATTCGTTAGCCAGTAGTCCACCAGTCGTGAAGGAAAGCTTGTACCGCCCTCCGCTGCTCATTCCCGCGCGAGCGGTTCCGCTGCCACTTGGATACTCACTCGTCACAAAACGACTACCGGGGCCCGGCGACGCTGGCCGTTGGGTGAACTTAGCTGCATGATGTGATCTTATCGGCTGAGCCATAGATATGGCGCGGACCGCTGTTCGATCACCCAGCGTGCCGCGCAGGGGGCGCCACTGCAGGGCGACGTCTTGGTTTTGGAAGAGATTGGCAGTCGCTCAGAAGAGGAGTGACGAGGCATACCGAGAGCACAACGCTGCTCAAGAATTGTGAAGGCGCTTCGCCAGCCGCAAAGACGAAATTCCTGTTCATCATCGCCACAGCGCTGGAGCCTCTCGTGTTGCGCGCTAGCTCAGCTACCCGAAGTCCCTTCCCCAACAGAACTCCTCCTTGTGTGACCCACCGCACTCCCCGTACCCTCAGTACTACTTGTCCGTACTACGTGTACGCACTCCTCCGTCCGCACACAGACCTCCCGCACAGAGAGAAGATTCGCCATGGCAGCCGAATCGCTTCCGAAGTCCCGCATCCCCCTGTTCGACGGCATGAACCGCATCCCCGGCGGCCTCATGCTGATCCCCTTGATCCTCGGCTGATCCTCGGCTCGATCGTCGGGACCTTCGCCCCCGGCTTCCTCGAACTCGGCAGCTTCACCACCGCCCTGTTCGCCGACTCGGCCCTCCCGCTCATCGCCGTCCTGATCTTCGCCACCGGCATGCAGATCACCGCCAAGGCGTCCGGCCCCGTGCTGGCGACCACCGGCGTCGTCCTGCTGTTCAAGACGATCATCCCCGCCGCCCTCGTCGCAGGCCTCGGCCTCGTGGTGGGCATCGACGGCATCCTCGGGATCTCGATCCTCGCCCTCCTGGCCAGCTTCGACAACAGCAACGGCGGCCTCTGGCTCGCCTTCACCGGACGCTACGGCGACTACCGCGACCGCGGCGCCTACATGGCGTCCGCCGTTAACGACGGCCCCTTCTTCACACTCCTCTTCCTCGGCATCTCCGGCCTCGGCAACATTCCGTTCCTCACTTTGCTCGCCGCCGTCATCCCTCTGATCCTCGGCTTCATCGTCGGCAACCTCGACGCCAAGTGGACCGAGGTCATGCGGCCCGTGCCGAACATCGTCATTCCGTTCTTCGCCTTCGCCCTCGGCACCGGCATCGATCTCCGCAACGTCATCACCGGCGGCCTCAGCGGCATCTTCGTCGGCATCGCCGCCACCCTCATCACCGGCACCCTCGTCTACATCGGCTACCGGTTCATCCTCCGCCGCGGCATCAAGTCCGGCATCGGTATCGCCTCCGCCACCACGGCCGGCAATTCGATCGCGACCCCGGCGATCGTCGCCGCAGCGGACCCCAGCTTCTCCCCGTTCGTCGAGGTTGCGACGGCGCAGGTCGCCTCGGCCGTCCTGGTCACCGCGATCTTCGCCCCGCTGCTGGCCACCTGGGTGCTCAAGCGCCAAGGCGGGCTGGATACGGACGACGCCGTAGCAGTCACCCCGACGTCCGCCTCCGAGCTCCCACCCGCAGGTGACCCGTCGGCGCCGACTGACCGTCGCCGTCGGACGCAGGACGACGACCGGCCGTGACACCTTCCGCACCCATTGTCGGCATCGCGGCCGACGACGTTACCGGCGCCACCGACTCGGTGGTCCAGTTCTCCCGCACCGGCTGGTCCTCCCGGCTGCTGCTGGGCGAACTCCTCCCGGACTCGGTGGAGCCCGGCAGCGCCCTGGCGGTGAACACCGACGCCCGCGCCCTGGACCCGGCGACCGCCCGGCATATGACGGCGAGCGCCATCAGGAACCTCGTCACCGCCGGGGCCGACCGCCTGTACCTGAAGATCGACTCGACCATGCGCGGCAGCGTCCCGGCGCAGGTCGCCGGAGCCCATGACGCATGGCAGGAGCAGCACCCAGGCTGCTTCGCCGTCGTGTGCCCGGCCTACCCGGCCATGGGGCGGACCATCGAGGACGGCCTGCTGCGCGTGCACGGCGGACCCGTCGAGGACTCCCCCGCCGGCCGGGATCCGGTCACCCCGGTCCCGACGAACGAGTTCTCACAGCTCCTGCCCGGCACGACGACGATCAGCCTCAGCGGCTCTCCCGAGCAGGACGCCCAGGCGCTCCGGGACGCGGCGGGTAGCGGCGTCGTGGTGGTCAATGCGGCGTCCGACGACGACCTCCGCGCCCTCGCGGCCGCGCTCGTCGTCGCCGGGCCGACGGCGATCCCCGCCGGATCCGTCGGCCTCGCCGCAGCCATGGCGGCAGCCGGGGCAGAGGCCGGGGCAGTACACGCCCCACAGGAACCAGCCCCGGCCGCGCAGGGGCAGCGGATCGTCGTCGTCGTCAGTTCGTTGCACGACGTCGCCCGCGCCCAGACCGACCACCTGCAATCCCAGCTGGCCTCCACCGACCTCCGCATCCTGCAGCCCGACGAGTCCCTGCTCGACCAGCCGAACCGGCTCGCCCAGTGGGCCGCCGCAGAGCTCGAGGTCCCGGAGTCCCTGCCGCGGGTCGTCGTCATCACCTCCCCCGAGGCGATCGGCGGCTCGGAGACCCTCAGCGGCACGGCCATCGCGAACAGTCTCGCGTCGGTGGTGCAGCAGACCCTCGCCCGCGCTTCCGTCGGCGCCCTCGTGCTCGTCGGCGGTGACGGAGCCCGCGCCGTCCTCGACGCCACGCGGGCCCAGGCCCTGCGGATCACCGGCGCCATCCAGGAGGGCATCCCGGTCGGCGTCGTCGAAGGCGGCACCGCGGCTGGAAAGATTGTCGTCACGAAGGCCGGCGGCTTCGGGCCGGTCACCGCCCTGCTCGACACCGTCACCGAACTCACCCGAACCCTCACCACACTCGCCCAGTCAACGGAGGCATCCTCATGAGCATCCCCACCCTCGCCGTCACCCTCGGCGACGTCGCCGGCATCGGACCGGAGATCACTGCGAAGTCCCTCCTCGGGCACGACGACGTCCGGCAGGAGTGCGTGCCCGTCGTCATCGGCGACGAGGCCGCCATGCGCCAGGGCGTGTCCAACGTGGGCGGTGACCCGGACACGGTCCGTGTGCTGTCCTCGATCGAGGACGCGACCAACGAACCCGGCATCATCGAACTCCTGCAGACCGGTCCGTCCCTGGCCGACGTGAAGCTCGGCGAGCTCAGTCCCGCCGCCGGTGACGGCTCCTACCGCTTCGTCGTCGAGGCCTGCCGCCTCGCTCGCGAGGGCAAGGTCCAGGGCATCGTCACCGCACCTCTTAACAAGGCCGCGATGCACGCCGGCGGGCACAAGTGGCCCGGCCACACGGAGCTGCTCGCGCACGAGTTCGGCGTGGAGAACTTCAGCCTCGTCCTCTCCGCGGGCGACCTCTACTTCTTCCACCTCACCACCCACGTCTCCCTGCGGCAGGCCATCGAGGACGTCACGCCGGAACGCACCACCAACGTGATCGAACTCGTCAGTGCGTTCACGAAGGCCCTCGGCAACCCGGACGAGCCGATCGGCCTCGCCGGACTCAACCCGCACGCCGGCGAGAACCGCCTGTTCGGCGACGAGGACGCCGACATCCTCGCCCCCGCCGTCGCCGCCGCCCGCGAGAACGGCATCAACGTGCATGGACCCATTCCCGCGGACGCGCTCATCCCCGCCGCGGTCAAGGGCAAGTGGAACATGGTCATCGCCTGCTACCACGACCAGGGCCACGCACCCTTCAAGGCGGTCTACGGCGACGACGGCGTGAACATCACCGTCGGCCTGCCTGTCGTCCGTGTCTCGGTGGACCACGGCACGGCGTTCGACATCGCCGGGCAGGGCATCGCCCGCGAGGCGAGCCTCGTGCTGTCGATGCGCCGGGCTGCTGCCCTGGCGCCAGGCTGGGACCACGTCTGGCGGACCGCGCAGAAGAAGTAGGTCTTCCCGCGGTGAACCACCGTGCCCGACGACCAGGAGAGGACAAGCCACCGACGCCGTCGCGGCTTGTCCTCTCCGGACGCCTAGGATCGGAATCATGACCAGCGACGAAGACCTCGACCCACCCATCCCCAGCTACCTCGAGGGCATCGAGCTCAAGCGGGTCCACGACGGCAAGGTCCTCGAAGAGCACGACGACGACAATCCGGCGCAGTCGGATGAGTCCGACTCTGCGTCCTGACGGCAGGGACAGTGGTCGAGATGGACACACCTGACACCCCTGGCCGCCTCCTCGACGCGGGGAGCAGCGAGCCGCTGCACCTGCAGCTCCGAGGGCATCTGCGGGCGCAGATCCTGAACCATTCACTGCCGCCGGGCACCTCGCTGCCCAGCGAGGCGCAGCTTCAGGTGCGCTACGGCGTGTCCCGGTCCGTGGTGCGCCAGGCCCTCGGTGCACTGACCGATGAAGGGCTGATCGAGCGCGGCCGCGGGCGCGGCAGCACCGTTGCCCCCCGGCGGGAACACCACCGGCTGGTGCACCGCACCTCAGGGCTATCGGCACAGCTGGGCAGTACCGGGGCGAGCGTCGGTACTGAAGTGCTGTCATTGTCCCTGCAGGACGCCGATCCATCGACCGCGGTCCTCGCGACGCCGCAGGTCCTCTTCCTCGAGCGGTTGCGGACGGCCGACGGCGTGCCCATCGCCGTCATCCACACGTGGCTACCGGCACCGACATTCGCCGACCTGACCGCGGAAGCCCTACACGATGCGTCCCTCCATGAGGTGCTCGGTGAGAAGTACGGAGTGCGCATCACCTCCGGCAAGCGGCAGATCCGGGCGGTTCCGGGCGACGGCGACCTGCTGCGGCTGCTGCAGCTGGAAGCGTCGTCACCCGTGCTGCTGCTGGAGGGGACGAGCTTCGATCAGGACGGTCGACCGGTCGAGGTGTTCTCGACCTGGCACCACCCGGACCACGTGGTGTTCGACATCGACATCCAGCGGGAGCCCGTCGCGCAGGTTCCGGCGGGCAGCCCGGCGCCGTCTGCTGTTGATACCGCTGAGGCGTTGGCCGACCGCGCCCGCCGGCTGGGCGCAGAGCTCATGCGCTTCGCGGATGGTCTCTCGACCACGGAGCGCTGATCGGCTTCAGCCCAGGCTGTACGAGCAAGATGTGCCTGATGGCGCCACGGCTCGGCGATTTTCCGGTACACCGACTCGCTGGCACGACCGGCGATGACAGCCGACGGCGGTGGAGGAAGAGTGCTCGACTCCTCCTCCACAAAGAGTCCGGGCCCACTGTAATAGTACGCGTGTTCGATAAAATGAGGCATGGACATCGCACCGCTCGAGCATTCCGAGGGACTTGGTACCTCCCTGGAGTCGATGCGGTCGGACTTGCTCGCTTTCGCGCGGGAACTGAAGGGGCGTCACCTCCTTCTCAGCAGGCACGACGTCGTGCGAGCACTCGTGGACATCGAAGAGCTCTCGAAGGTCATCGATCATCTCCAGATCGTTGCCGCTGGAGCTGCGCAGGAACACGGAGTCACCGGCGCCGGGGAGCAGGAGGCCGCTGGATCCCTCCGCGTGCGGGCGCAGCAAAGCCTGTCGACAGTGCAGGACGACGTCAACGACGGCGGCAGCACTTCAGCAGGCGCCGAACAGCGGAACAATGATGGGTTCCGCCCCGAATTCAGGACCTGTGCTGACTTCCTGCGGGCCCGGCTCGGCATCAGCCGCACTGAGGCGAACCGCCGATTGAGGCTCGCGGCAAGTCTCCTGCCCGGCGTCACTGCAATCGGCTCTGCCACTCCCGCGTCGATGAGCACCCTCGGTGCTGCAACGAGCGCGGGCCAGGTCAGCGGACGCGCTGCTTCGATCGTCCATGAGGCGGTGCAACGGGTGCGGTCCTTCGCAACGCCGGTGCAACTCGCTTCGATGGAGCAGCACCTCACGCGGCAAGCAGTCGAATCGGACGAAGACCTCCTGCGGGTCCTCGCGCGACGCTGGGAGGGCGTGCTCAACCAGGACGGGCTGGAACCCACCGAAAAGGTCCTCAAGGCACGGCAGGGTGTCTTCCTCAAGGGCAGACGCAACGGTCTGCATCTTCTGGAGATCGGCGCCACCGACGAGCAGTTCGAGCATCTGGTCACCGTCATGAACACCGCGACGAATCCGAGGAGGAATGTGATTACCCTTCAGAACACCGGGGACCCGATCATCGGTGGAGACAGAGCCGACATGATGGCCGCCGAGAACGAAGAGTGTGGCGTCGGTGGGAGCGCCACGGGCAGGCGCCAGAGCGAAGCCGGCGATGACGGCGTGGCCGACATCCGCGCGGGCGATACAGATCGGCCGACACGCCCGCAAAGCCTCCTCGACGGGCTGGTCGCAGCCTGCAGGATCGCTTTGTCGACCGACAGGCTTCCCGCAGCAGCCGGACACCGGCCCCAGGTCATGGTGACCATCAGCTATTCCGACCTCGTTGGCCAGATGGAGCGTGCCGGCCACGCTGTGTTCGGGCAGCAGATGAGCGCACGGAGCATCCGCACGCTGGCCTGTGATGCAGACATCATTCCGATGGTCCTCGGCGGACAAGGTCAGATCCTCGACATCGGGCGGGCACAACGCCTCTTCCCCGCCCATCTGCGACGGGCACTCGTTGCGAGAGACAAGGGCTGCGCGTTCCCGGACTGCTCCATTCCGGCAACCTGGTGCGAGGCCCACCACATAACGCCCTGGGCCAAAGGTGGCACAACGAGTATCAGCCAAGGCGTCCTCCTGTGCTCGCGGCATCATCATGTGATTCACGAAGGGAAGTGGAACGTCGAACCGAAGTACGGAATCCCTTGGTTCACTCCACCGGGATACCTTGACCCGAATCGGAGTCCCCGAAGAAATACCTACTGGCAGGTGGAGGACGCCGTCCACGAGCAGCTTCGTGGCGCCGAACGCGGACGGTCTGCTGCAAGCGCCCCGCTGCTGTACTCGACGACGGCCGCCCCAGCCACCTCCGCCGTCGTCGTCGGCTAGAACACTATGACGCTCCGGGCGCGCTCGCCGCGACGCATTGCGTCGGACGCCTCGTTGACCTCGTCGAGGCCGATGCGGTGCGAGATCAGCCGGTCCACGGGCAGCTTCCCCGCGAGGGACAGCGCGGCCAGGCGTGGGACCGACCGGACCCACTGAGAGGGGGTGCGCGGTCGAGACCTGACACAGGGCGGGACGCCAGTCCCGCCCTGTGTCGTACCAGGCACTACTGCTGAACGGCCTTGCCGTCCGCATCGAGGTAGTCGCGCCACGAACGCTTGGGCGTCCAGCCCAGCATCCGCTGTGCCTTCGCGCTCGAGATGCCTGAGGCGTCCGGCCGGCTCAGCTCACGGAGTTCGATCTGGTCGCCGTAGTACTGCGCGAGGACTTCGGCGAAGTCGTAGCCCCCCACGTTGTCGGGCGACGCGATGTAGAACACCTCGTGACCCGGCAGGTCCGATTCCGTGGCGAGCACGATGGCGTCGGCCAGGTCGTAGGCGTCGATGTAGCTCCACAGATTGGGGCTCAACACGGAACTGTCGCGGATCTGCGGGCCGAGGTTCAGTTCGTAGTTGCCCTCGAACTGCACCCAGCACGGGCGGATCGAGATGCACTGGATGTCCGACCGCCGAACGGCCGCGTCCATCAGCTGCTCACCGAAATGCTTTGATAGTGCGTACGGATCCTGGGGACGGATGGGGTGCTCCTCGTCCACGGGAGCGTAGTCGGGGAGGAAATCCCGCTCCGGAAAGAAGAAGCCCGGCACGGTCTCGCTCGAGATGTACACGAATCGCTTGATCCCGAAGCTGATGGCGGCCTCGAGGACGTTAAACGTCGCCATCAGATTGGTCTGGAAGACCACGTGGGGTGGGTTGCCGGTCGGCTCCGGGATAGCAGCGATGTGGACGACGGCGTCCACGCCGCGCACGACGGCATAAGCCTCGCCCGCGTCCGTCAGGTCGGCCATCGTGTACTTCGGGGCGCCCTCGGGCTTGCGGTCGAAGCCCGGGCGGGTCAGATCGGTGGTCATGACCTCGTGCCCGGCGTCGATCATCGCCTGGGTGGTGGCTCGGCCTACTTTGCCGTGTGCTCCGGTGATCAGGACTTTCATGAACTCTCCTTGAGGGTGACGGCTGTGACGAGCATCAGGCCACGGATGACCTCTGAACGTATGTCCTCACCTATACACGACGCCGCGGTCATCCACCCGACGGAGTCACCCTCGCAGCAGCTCCCGCACCACGGTGGCGATCTGCGCAGTCTCGGCCTCCCGGACACCCGGACGCCCCGCGACATGACCCAGGTCGGACACCAGCGGACGCAGCTCCCCATGCTGGAGAAGCTCCACCTCCCGCTCGCTGTCGGCCTGCGGGAAGTAGAGGTCGGTGCTGCCGGGCATCACGATCGCCCGGGCCGTGATGCTTCCCATTGCCCCCGCGAACCCGCCCGGGTGGTACTTCCCGACGTCGGCCCGTTGCCAGGTGCCGAGCATGGCGAGGAGGTCGTTCGCGTCCTCCCGCTCATGATCGGTGGCCCAGCTCTGGATCACCGCGTCCACTGATGAATACCCGAGCTCTCGGTACATCCCGTCGCGGAAGAAGGCCTGCGAGTACGCCCACCCCGCGTAGACCGTGCCGAACGCGCGGAGCCCCTTTACCGGTGGTGTGACGTAGCGCCCCTCCCCGAACGCGGGATCGGCCAGCAGTGCCGTCTTCACCCCTTCGAGGAAGACGAGGTTGTGGGGTGAGCATCGTGCCGCTCCGGCGATCGGGAGGATCGCAACCACCAGGTCCGGGTACCGGACCGCCCATTCGTACGCCTGCAGGGCCCCCATCGACCAGCCCGCGACGAGGCGGATCCGCCTCACGCCCAGCTGGGTGAGGAGCCGGTGCTGGGCGATCACATTGTCGGCGATGTCCACGTCGGGGAAGTCCGCCCCCGCGATATCCGGGTGGGCCCGCGAGGGCGACGTGGACACCCCGTTCCCGAAGAGGTTGACCGCGACGATGAACCAGTCCGCCGGATCGAAGAGCCGGCCCGGGCCGATCCACGGTTCGTAACTGGCGGACGTGCCCGTGTAGTAGGAGGGCAGCAGGATGCAGTTGCTGCCGTCGTCGTTCAGGGTCCCGTACGTCTCGTAGGCGAGGCGCGCTGAGGGCAGGTTCGAGCCGGAGACCAGCCCGAACCTGCCGAGGTCGACGTCAGCGAGCATGGCGACCTAGAAGAACTTCAGGTAGCGCTTGGTCTCCCACTCGGAGACGTGTGCCTGGTATTCGTCCCATTCCTGGCTCTTGTAGTCGATGTAGGCGTTGTACATCTTCTCGCCGAAGACCTCGCGGGACAGGCTGTCGGCCGCGAACTCCTCGATGGCCTCCCCCAGACTGCGGGGCAGCAGGCCGAGGCCGTTGGAGATGATCTCCGCCTCGCTGTAGTTGTACATGTTCTCAGTATGTGGCTCCCCCGGGTCGAGGTTCTCGCGGATGCC
Source organism: Arthrobacter sp. CP30 (assembly GCF_053470025.1). Lineage (NCBI taxonomy): Bacteria > Bacillati > Actinomycetota > Actinomycetes > Micrococcales > Micrococcaceae > Arthrobacter > Arthrobacter sp. CP30. The sequence goes on along the minus strand of NZ_JBQEMM010000017.1, from coordinate 34,047 downwards.
CTCCAGCCCGGCGGCGAGGATGATCGCGGCACCCAGGTAGGGGTTGCCGCTGATGTCCGCGGCACGGCACTCCACCCGTCCACCCACGAGGGGCACCCGGATCATGTTGGTGCGGTTGTTGTTGCCGTAGCTCACGAACACCGGCGCCCACGTGGACCCGGACATGCTGCCCTTCCGGACCAGCCGCTTGTAGCTGTTCACAGTGGGTGCGATGACGGCGCAGATGGCGGGCGCGTGCTTGAGGACGCCGGCGATGAACTGGTAGCCGAGGGCGGAGATGCCGCAGCCGCGGGGGTCGTCGTCGGTCTCGAAGAGGTTCTCGCCGCTCTTGATGTCGGCGAGGGACATGTTGAAGTGCGCGCCGGACCCGCTGCGGTCGGCGAAAGGTTTGGGCATGAAGGTGGCGAAGTAGCCGTGCTTGCGGACCATCTCGTTGGCCATCAGGCGGAAGAAGACGGCGCGGTCGGCCATCGTGAGGGCGTCGGCATACGTGAAGTCGATCTCGAACTGGCCCTGGGCGTCCTCATGGTCGAAGGAGTAGACGCCCCAGCCCATCTCGTTCATCGCCTCCACCATCTCGGTGAGCCACTCGAAGTTGTCCAGCGCGGCGGGCGCCGTGTAGCAGGGCTTGCTGAGGTTGTCCCGGTCGCTGACCTCCACGGGGCCGGCGGGGGTGTCCTTGAGGACGAAGAACTCGGTCTCGATGCCCAGGTTGAACGTGAACCCGAGCTCCCTGGCTGCCTCCAGCTGGCGCTTGAGGATGTTCCGCGAAGCCGCCTCGAACGGCTGGCCCTCGTGGTAGAGGTCGCTGGAGAAGTACGCGACGTCCTTGCGCCAGGGCAGCTGGACGGCGCTGTCGAGATCGGGCCGCGCCGAGAGCTCCTCGTCGCTGATGTCCTGCGGCAGTCCGTCCAGTGCCGCGCCGGTGAAGAGCTCCGATCCCGCGGCCATCTGCGGCAGGTGAGACAGGGGGACGAACTTGGTCTTGATGTTGCCGTGGAGGTCCACGAAGCTCGACATCGCATACTTGACGCCCGCCTCCCGAAGCCTGCGCTGGACGGTCTCGACGGCTGCTTCCGCTGTTGTGACGCTCATGACGATCTCCTGTTCGGTTCCGGGACGCCCACCAGTATTTCGATAAGCTATGGAAAGTCTGGCGCCGAGCAATTTCGATAGAGTGTCGATATTGTTACGGCAGCGTAAAACCCGCGCCGGGCGCGCCTGCCCGACGGATCGGCGACATAGTCTGCCGTCGGGCCGCACGCCGGATGACACGAGGAGCAGGAATGGAAGCGATGAAGACCACCGGAGCGACGGCGGGCCGTCCTCGCCTGAGCGGATCGACGGGCAAATCCCCCCGCCAGGAGATCATCCGCGAGGCGACGGCACTGTTCGTCGCGAAGGGATACGCCGAGACGACGATGAGCGAGATCGCCCGCAGCGCCGGGCTGCGGCAGTCCTCTGTCTACTACTGGTTCGCCCGCAAGGAGCACATCCTGCAGGCCCTCCTCGAGGAGAATCGCGGCTCCCTCCAGGTGGCAGAGGCGCTGGAACCCGCACCGGGCTCCGCAGCAGCCAGGCTCTATGCGGTACTCCACGCGGACGCCGTCCAGCTGTGCGCCTCTCCCCTGGACTTCTACGAGTTCGAACGCGTGGCACGCTCGCAACCGCAGAACTTCGGCGCCTTCTTCGAGGACTACAGCGAACTGCATCGGCTGGCCGCATCGATCATCCGGCAGGGCATCGACGCCGGCGAGCTGAGGGACGTCGACCCGGAGGCGGCCGCGACCGCCGCGCTGAGCCTCAACGAGGGCCTTCAGCGCCACTACCGCCAACCACTCCCCGGCCTGCGCACCTACACGGCCGACGACGTCTCCGCCCTGAGTGCCGACACCACGCTCGCCTCGCTCCTCCGGGCCCCCGACGATCTCCCCGCGGTCCGGATCGAGGCGGCCGCCCTGTCCGCAAGCGTCGACCTCTCGACGGAGAGTTAACGCGGCCGTAACGATATCGATATGGCATCGAAAAGGCATGCCCCGAGCATTTAGATAGCGTATCGAAACGCTGCTACCTGCGGCCACCGCGGGGTGCCTGCTTCTAGCCGTCATGGAGAATCGAATGGACACTGCTGCAATCGCGGGCAACACGGCGTGGGTTCTGACCGCCGTCGTCGCCGTCGCACTGATGCTTCCGGGGCTCGCCCTCTTCTACGGCGGGATGGTCAGCCGTCGGACCACCATGAACATGATGCTCATGGTGTTCGGCTCCTTCTGTGTCGTCGGAGTTCTGTGGGTGGCCTTCGGCTACTCCGCGGTCTTCGGTTCGTCCCTCGGCGGGCTGGGCCTGCTCGGCAACCCGCTCGAGTACGCCGGCCTGGGCCAACTGCTCACGGCCCCCGACGACGCCGCCCTGCCACCCCTCGCCCTCGCCGCCCTGCACCTGATGTTCGCCGGCCTCACCGCGGGCATCGTGGCCGGCGCCGCCGCCGACCGCATGAAGTTCAGCGCCTGGCTCGTCTTCGCCGGCCTGTGGGCCACCCTCGTGTACTTCCCGGTGGCGCACTGGGTCTTCGCCTTCGATTCGGCGGACGGTGCCGTGCAGGGCGGCTGGATCGCCAACACCCTCGGCGCCATCGACTACGCCGGAAGCACGGCCATCCACGTCAACTCGGGCGTCGCAGCCCTCGCACTGGCGCTGGTCCTGGGCAAGCGCCGCACCTGGCCCGTCCAGCCGAAGGCACATAACCTGCCCTTCACACTGCTCGGCGTAGGGCTCCTGTTCACCGGGTGGATCGGCTTCGACGGCAGCGGCCTCGGTGCCGCCGACAACAACGCGGCCGTCGCGGTCTTCAACACGGTCGCCGCCACCTGCGCCGGCGTCTGCGTGTGGCTTCTGGTCGAGCGCCTCCGGGACGGTCACGCCACCACGCTCGGCGCCTCCTCCGGCGCCATCGCCGCGCTGGTCGCGATCACGCCGTCGTGCGGTGCGGTCACGCCCCTCGGCGCCCTGGCCATCGGCGCCGCAGCGGGTGCCGTCTGCTACTTCGCCGTGTCGCTGAAGTACAAGCTGGGCTTCGATGACGCGCTCGACGTCACGGCCCTGCACTTCATCGGGGGCGTGGTGGGCGGCCTGCTGATCGGCCTCATCGCGACGCCGGAGGCCCCGAGTGGAGCGACGGGCCTGCTCTACGGTGGTGGCTTCGATCTCCTGGGCCGCCAGGCCATCGCCATCCTGGCCGTCTTCACCTACACCTTCACCGTCACCTGGGTGCTGGCGAAGGTCCTCGACAGGACCATGGGCATCCGGGTCCCGGGCGACGTCGAAGCACGCGGGCTCGATCTCGCGCTCCACGCCGAGAACGCCTACGAGAACGGTTCGGACAAGGCCCACTCACCCCGTGGCCACGCCGAGCAGTTGCATGAGCTGGAGGCCGACCCGCGCGTGGAGTCCGATGTCGCGGACAACGTCGAGCCGCAGCGTCATCCGTGACGGCACCCGGGGCGCTGGTGCCGGTCAGGCCACCAGCGTCCCCAGGTGCGCGATGATCGCCGCCACCCCCACCTCGAAGCTGAGATCGGAGCGCGGCCCAGCCAGCGATGCATCGGCGAACGCGGCGTGCAGCGCGGGCTGGGCCTCGGCATCGGCGAGCCAGGCCGACTCGGGCGCAGCCACGTCCAGGGCCGATCCGAGCATGAAGTTGTCGAGCACCGTCACCGCAACCACCACGTCATTCGCGGAGAATCCCTGCTCGACGAAGAGCGCGGCGAGGTGCTCGTAGATCTCGAGCGTCGCGTGGTCCGTCACGGCCTCACCGACGAGCAGCGGGATGCACTTCGCGTGCTGCCCCAGGGCCCTCCGATAGCTCCGCGCCCACGCCGCTGCCCTATCCCGCCAGTCGGCTCCCGCCGTGAAGAAGTCGCCCGACGCGAGGGCATCGGCGCCGATGACGGACCGGATCCCGTTGATGATCTCCGGCCGCCCCTGCACATGGTGGTAGATCGACGACGGACTGACCGAGAGCCGTTTCGCGAGCCCGGGCAACGTGAAGTCGCCGAACTCGTCCACCAGGTCCAGTGCAGCCCTATAGATCTTCTCCGGCGACAGAATCGCTCGGCGTGGCCGCCCCATGGTCCCCCTGACAGAAGCGGCCGAGCCGCCGAGTGATGTTCCGGGTCGCGAGGCGGAAAACGCCGTCGTCGCCCGACAAGCCGTCGCTAGAAGACGATAACGCTCCGCGCGCGCTCCCCCCGCCGCATCGCCTCGAAGGCCTCGTTGACGTCGTCGAGCCCGATGCGGTCCGAGATGAGCCGGTCGACGGGCAGCATACCGGCGAGGAACAGCTCCGCGAGGCGGGGGAAGTCCCGCCCCGGTACCGTTGACCCGTAGTTAGAACCGATGAGTGACTTGCCACTCTCCGCGAGCGCCAGGGCGTCGATGGACACCGGGCTGTCCTCGGGCGGCAGCCCCACGATGACGGCTTTGCCACCCGCTGCGATCAGCGACGGGAGCGACTCGATGGTCTGCACCCGGCCGATCGCCTCGAACGCGTAGGCTGCACCTCCCCCGGTCAGCGTGCCGATCTCCTCCGCCAGGTCCGCGGACGGCACGAGTGTGTGGGTCGCCCCGAAGTCCCGGGCAGCAGCGAGCTTCTCCTCGCTGAGGTCGACGGCGATGATCGGGTTCGCACCGACCAGCCGCAGCGCCATGATGATGGAGAGGCCCACTCCCCCGGTGCCGACGACGACGGCGGACGTGCCCGCCTCCACGCAGGCGTCGTTGACCACGGCGCCGAAGCCCGTGGCAACCGAGCACCCGATGAGGCTGGCGACGTCGAACGGGACGTCCTTCGGCACGCGGATCGCGCCGGCTTCGGGCACGACGGCGTACTCGCTCATGGACCCGACGGTCAGGTAGGGGAACACGCGCTCGCCGTCGAGCGAGAGCGGGGTGCTGCCGTCGGGCAGGAGGCACTCCTCGGATCGGCTGCCGGAGCAGACGTAGGACTTCCCGGAGAGGCAGGCGGTGCAGCGCCGGCAGGGGTAGAACCACGAGAGGATCACGTGGTCGCCCACTTCGACGTCGGTGACGCCGTCGCCGATCGCCTCGACGGTTCCTGCGCCCTCGTGGCCCATGACCGTGGGCGAGGGCAGCGTCCAGTCGCCGTCGAGCACGTGCCGGTCGGACCCGCAGACACCCGAGGCACCCATGCGGACGAGGACGGTTCCGTGTACGGGATCGGCGACGTCGACGGTCGTCAGGTCGAGATCCGGCCTGCCGCTGCGGTGGACGGCTGCTCGGGACGTGCGGCTCATGAACGGCCCTCGACTTTCGTGGTGGTGGGAGCGTAGTCGCCGACGCCGCGGCCCACGTACAGGACGCGCGCGAGCACGAGGTAGACCAGCGCACCGACGATCGCGGAAGGAAGCGACGCCGTGATGTAGCTGAAGACGGGCAGCGTGGTGAGGGTGACCGGGTTGTATATCACGAGGTAGAAGGCAGCACCGACGACGACGGCCCCGAGCCCTGCCCAGTTGATCCCACCGGAGAAGTGGTAGGCGCTCTGCTCGCGGTGCCGGTAGAGATCCTCGAGCGCCACCCGTTGGCGGCGCAGCAGGAAGTAGTCGGCGATGATCGCACCGCACATGGGCGCGAGGAAGGCTCCGCTGAGCGTCACGAAGGTCATGAACCGCTGGTACATGAATCCCGGGAAGAAGGCGAGGATGGCCGGCAGCACGAAGAACGCGGCACAGAGCCATGCCCACCGGACCCGTGAGAGCAGGTTGCCGCTGGCTTGCCGGATGGCGAGGACGGTCGAGTAGACGATCGACGACGTACTGGTGATGTTGGCGAACGCGATGAACAGCAGGATGAACGCCCCGAGCACGGGTCCGCCGAAGGGCAGCATCCAGACGGTCGGGTCCGAGTCCCCGAGGGTCAGTGCTGCGGCCATCCCCACGACCTGCGCGATCAGCGTGGCGCCGAGCAGCCCGAGGTAGGAGGGCCAGAGGGCTGCTTTCGGGGTCTTGGTCAGCCGGGCGAGCGAACCCATGACGGGGTACCAGGAGACGCCGACGCCGGCATTGAACTCCACGGCGAGGGCGAAGTTGAGGCGGTCGTCCTCGAACGGGGCGAGCGGGGCGGCGGTGAGCAGCGTGTCCCAGGAGGTGTTGAGGACGAGGAAGATCATCAGGAAGACGGTCACGACGATCAGGCCAGGCGCGATGAACTTGTTGAACCGGCCGATCGTCACGGGGCCGCGCGACAGGATCCACCAGGACACGGCGATGGCGACGAGCGCGAAGAACGTGACCATCAGGCTCTCGGGGTCGAATCCGGTGTCGAACGCCGAATTGGACACCTGGGTGACCGCTCGGCCCACCATGATGGCCAGCAGTGAGGACCAGCCCATCTCGGTGATCAGGATGACGGTGAAGACCAGGATGCCCACGCCGACGATCCCGAAGACCGGCCGGAGGATCGTGTACTGCTCCACGCCGTAGCGCTGGCTGGCGACGACGCTCGCGAGGACCATGAAGCCCAGCCCAATCGCGTTGCCGATGACCATCGCCGCGATGCCCTGCTGGAAGCCGACGAGTAGCGCCGTCGACCCGCCCACGAGGAACGCCCACGTCGCGATGGCGAGGCTGATGTTCACGCCGGTGAAATCGGCGCCGTTCCAGATCCGCTCCTTCCGCAGCAGCGGAAGCGACCCGAGCGATCCACTGGAAGTGTCCGCCCCCACAGCCCCGTCCCTGCTGGTGCTGCCGCTCACAGCGCGAGGACCAGGAAGCCGATCGCGGTGATCCCGAGGGTCACCGCGATGTAGAGGACGAGGTCCTTCGCCGAGAGCGCGGCGCGGGAGGGGTGCCCCTGCTCCTCGTGCGAGATCTCGGTGAGCCGACGGTGCAGACCGTCCTCGGGTACCGCATCTGCTGAGTCCATTGATACCGCCTCCAATAATCGAATGTCATTCGGTTCGGCTCAATAGTTGTGCCTATCATGAGGGCTGTCAATGGTTTTGTCCCGGATCATGTGGCGTGCACCACAGGTTCGGGACGGTACCCGGAGGGACGGATCATGCCGGTTCTGGCAGTACTGCAGGCCACCGGGACCGCCGGTGCCGTCGAGGAGAATCTGCGCCGCATCGACGGCGCCGCCGAACGGGCTGCCGGGCAGGGGGTCCAGATCCTCGTCACCCCGGAACTGTTCGCCACGGGTTACGCCCCCGAGCACGTGGCCGATTCGGACGGGCCGGGCATCCGCGCTGGGCTCTCCTCCATCGCGCGGCGCCGCGGCATCGCCGTCGTCGGTTCGACCGTCGACGCCACAGCGAATGGTCGGTACATCAGCGCCTCCCTGTTCGACCACCGCGGAGCCGAACTCACCCGCTACCGGAAGGCGCACCTCTTCGGCGCCGAGGAACAGTCGGTCTTCCTTCCGGGAAGTGACATCCCGGAACTCGTGCCCCTCCTGGGCCTGACGGTGTCCCTCGGCATCTGCTACGACATCGAGTTCCCGGAATACGCACGGAACACCGCGCAGCGTGGTGCCGATCTCCTCCTCATCCCGACGGCGGTCCCGGCCACGGGCGACGTCGGCGATCGCCCCGCACACGCCACCTACAACGCCGAGCGCATCTCGACCCTCCTGGTGCCGGCGCGGTCCCTCGAGAACGGCATCTACATCGCCTACGCCAACCACACCGCTCCGGACTTCACCGGGATGAGTTGCATCACCAGTCCGTACGGCACCTTCCTGGGCCTCGCCGGGCAGGGTGACGAACTGCTCATCGCCGAGGTGTCCCGGGCCGAGGTCCTCCGCGCCCGGGAGCTCAATACCTACCTGACCTGCCGCCGCCCGGACCTCTACGCCTGATCGGGCGACGCCGTCGACTCGATTCGACGCCGTCGACCTGACGATCCCGCTTCCACTTCGGGCACCCGTTATACCACCGAACCCGTGAACACAGGATGAACCAAGGTTGAACGGGTACCCTAGGGCACTGGTCTTGTCCACCCTTTGCGAGAGGTCGGACGTCAGTGGTGCCCGGCAGGCACCTGATGGTTGGAACGTGAGGTGTTGCCATGCAGTCCCGAATCCCCGGCGTGACCCGACGGGTCGGCGTCGTCGTCGGACGGCTGCTGGTCTACCTGCTCATCTGGGCCGGCCTCACCCTCCTCATCGCCGCCGCCGGCATCCGTTACTACTGGGGCGAGATCTCCGTGGGCCAGATGCGCCTCAACCTCGTGTCCGTCGAGACGGACGGCGGCGGTGACTTCCTGTGGCGGGGCATCCTCGCCATCGGCGTCGCGCCCCTCCTGATCACCGGCAGCATCGCGCTCGTCCAGTTCCTTCGGCGTCGGAAGCGCCGCCAGGCGGACGACGGCGGACGGCCGTCCCGCGGGCCGTTCGTCAAGCGCGCGGTGTCCACCGCCCTGGTGGCGGCCGTCGTCGTCGGCGGCACGACGGCGTTCTCCACGACCGTGGGCGTCGCCGACTACATCCGGGCGTCGACCTCCGACTGGGACATCCAGGACTTCCACGCCGAGCCCGTCGTCACCAGCGACGAGGACAAGCGGAATCTCGTCCTGATCTACCTCGAGTCCGGTGAGCAGACCCTCGCCGACGACCAGCTGTTCGAGAAGGACGCCTTCGCGCCGCTGAAGGACGTCACGCAGGCCGCCGACGGGTGGCAGACCATCGAGGACCTCCAGCAGTACCAGGGTGGCGGCTGGACCATGGCCGGCCTCGTCGGGACCCAGTGCGGTATCCCCCTCAAGGGTGGCAGCGCGTCGGACGAGAGCAGCGGCCGCGCCGCCGTGCCGGAGAGCGACGTCGACACCTACCTGGGCGGCGCCACCTGCCTCGGCGACGTCCTGGGCGAGCACGGTTACACCAGCACCTTCCTGGGCGGCGCGAACTCCTCGTTCGCCGCGAAGGACACCTTCCTCCGGGGCCACGGCTACTCCTCGATCAAGGGCCTCGCCCAGTGGCGCGCCGTCGGCGAATCCACCTCGGACTTCCGCCCCGACTGGGGCCTCAGCGACGAGCGCCTGCTCGCCAACGCCCGCGAGGAGCTCGATTCGCTGCACGCGGAGTCGAAGCAGACGGGCCAGCCGTTCAACCTCTCCGTCCTGACGCTCGACACCCATGAACCGGTCCACGTGTATGACTACTGCTCGGTCGACACCGAGCAGGAGGTCACCTCAGTGTTCGCCTGCTCCATGGAGCTGGTGGCCGGCTTCGTCGACCACATGGAGGAACAGGGCTACCTCGAGGACACCGCCGTGGTGATCATGGGCGACCACCTCAAGCACATGAGCGCCGGCGACGCCTTCCACGAGCAGTTGGACCACCACGAGAAACGCACCGTCTTCAACCGGATCTGGATCCCGGGCGGCGCCGAGCTCACACCGCGCTCCGGCATCGACCAGCTGAACCTCTACCCGACGATGCTCGAGGCCGCGGGCCTGACGCTCCAGGACCGCGAGGCCGGCGTCGGCGTCTCGGCCTTCTCGCCGGACATCCCGGTGGATTCCGCGCAGGCGCTGGACGACAACTTCTACGCCGAGCTCCTGAATTCGAACTCGCCGTCCTTCTACTCCGACGCGTGGGCGGACGAAGCTGTGGCACCGTAGGCACGCTCCCGTGGCGGGAAGGTCCGGATGGCTGCGCACCGGATGCCTTCGTGTCACCTGCGGAGCTAACAGATGATTAACGACACTCGAACGGTTGTTGAACGAACGACGCAGCGCCACTAGGATCCGATGGTCCCCCGAGAGTTCTGCCACTGTGGCGAGCCGACGTCCGCGGACATGTTGAAGAGGAGGTGGAGCGATGTCCTGGAGCATTCGACAGTCGGCCCGACCGATCGCTGTTGCCCTGGCCTACGCGCTGCTCTACCTCCTGCTGTGGGCGGGCCTCGTGCTGCTGATCGCCGGCCTCGGCATCCGCCACTACTGGGGCGACATCTCCGTCAGCCAGATGATGCTCAACCTCGTGTCCGTGGAGACCGAGGGCGGTGGCGGTTCCATCGTCTGGATAGGGATCTTCGGCATCGGTGTCGCCCCCATCCTGATCAGCGCGGCCATAGGATTCCTGCACTACCGGTGGCGCCACCCCCGTGATCTGCCGGGTCGCCACATGCGCCGGGCGGCGTCCGCCGCCAGGACCCGGGCTTTGGCCGTCGCCCTGGTGGGGGTCGTCGTCGTGAGCGGTACGACGGCGTTCGCCAACACCGTGGGCGTGGCCGACTACATCGCTGCGGCCAACTCCGACGCCGACCTCGGCGACTACTACGTGGAGCCGGTCGTCACCAGTGACGAGAATGCGCGGAACCTCGTGGTCGTCTACCTCGAATCGGGAGAGGCCACGCTCGAGGACGAGCGGTTGTTCGAGAAGGACGCCTTCGCTCCCATCAAGGAGGTGACCCAGCCGTCCGAGGGCTGGGTGAACACCGGGTCCCTCCGGCAGTACCGCGGTGGGGGATGGACCATGTCCGGCATCGTCGCGTCCGAGTGCGGGGTACCGCTGAAGGCCACCGGCGCCGCCGCGAGCGAGCCCCTGACGAACGACCTCGGCACCGACACCCCCACCTATCTCGGCGGCCTGACCTGCTCGGGCGATGTGCTGAAGGGTCACGGCTACACCAGCGTGTTCCTGACCGGCGCCAACGCCGCGTTCGCCGGCAAGGGGACCTACCTCCGGACGCACGGCTACACCGAGGTGAAGGACCTCAACGACTGGCGTGCCTCCGACGAACCGCCCGAGGCCTTCCGTGAGGACTGGGGCCTGAGCGACGGCAGCCTGATGAACCAGGCCAAGCTGGAGGTCGACCGGCTGCACGCCGAGTCGGAACGGACCGGACAGCGGTTCAACCTCTCGATGCTGACGCTCGACACCCACGAGCCGTCCCACATCTACGACTACTGCCAGGTCGACACCGAGATCGACGTGCTCTCCGTGAACTCGTGCTCCGTGGCCCAGGTGGCAGGGCTCGTGAACCACATGAGGGACCAGGGTTATCTCGAGGACACCGCCGTGGTGATCGTGGGCGACCACCTCCGGCGATCACCCCCCACCGATCCGCTGCACGAGCAGCTGGACGGCAATCCCACCCGCTCCATCTTCAACCGGATCTGGATCCCGGGCGGCAGCGGGCCCGTCCCGCTGCGCCAGAACGCGGACCAGTTCAGCCTGTACCCGACGCTCCTGGAGGCCGCCGGGCTGACGCTGCAGGACGGTGCGGCCGGGCTCGGCGTCTCGGTCTTCACACCGGAGATCCCGGCGAACTCGTCCCAGGCCCTGGCTCCGAAGGCCTACGACATCCTCCTGGATTCGCTCTCGCTCCCGTTCTACGCGAGGGCGTGGGCGGCCGAGGGCACGTCCTGATCCTCCGCCCCCGCTGACCTGCCGGCCGCAGTGACGGGCCGGGGAGAGCCGCCTCACCAGGTGAGCTCGTCGAGGCCCACCACTTCGGCGTACTTGGCCTGCAGGTCGTACAGCGTGGCCCGCTGCACTGCGTCGTCCCGGTCGCCGACGGCATCGCGGACGACGATCGGCACGAAGTCGTGCTGGATCGCATCGACCGCCGTCGCCCGGACGCAGCCGCTCGTGCTGACGCCGATGATGATGACGGTGTCCACCCGTGCCTCGTGGAGGAGCGCTGCCAGGTCGGTGCCGAAGAAGGCGCTGGCCGACTGCTTGACCAGCACCGTCTCCCCTTCGAGCGGCGCGACGTCGGGCATGAGTTCGCCCAGGGGCGGCACCCCTCCCGGCTTCGGCCGGATGAGCAGCTGCAGCGCGGGCACCTTCCGGAGGAACACTCCCCCGTGCGCGGCGTCGTCGAAGCGCACCACCGTGTGGAAGACGGGGTACCCGGCCGCGCGTGCGGCTGCCAGGACGGCTGCGGCTCCGTGGAGGCACGACGACGACGGCAGGCACAGCGGACTGGCGTCGTCGAAGTAGGCCCGCATGAGATCGACGGCGATGACCGCGCGGCGCGGCCCCGGTGTCAGCGTCCCGTCGAAGCCGGAGGAGAACCCGGAGGACGACCCGGCGGAGGACCCGGGCGACGACCCATCGCCGGACCCCGCAGCGGGTGACCCCGAGAGCGAGCCCGACGGCGGCGACTCCCCGGACCCCGCAGGCGTGGGACCGGACGGGTCGGCTGGAGCAGCCACTACACCGCCAGCGGTGGGGTCGGTGCCGGCAGCCCGGTCTCGGCGAGGCTGTTGGCCAGGAGGTTCTCCATGGAATCGCCCCGGTTGAACAGCGGCAACGGCTCCTCACGACCCTCGCTCATCGAGGCGCGCAGCGAGGACGTGGCAGCAGCATCGAGGTCACCGTCGTCGTCGCACACCACCCCGTACGTGCGGGCACCGGCCTGCGTGACGAGGCCACGCCGCACCTCCTTACAGACGAGCTCGGGGTCGCGGGCCAGCGGGTCGCCCCAGCCGCCCCCGCCCCACGTCACGAAGTGGAGGACGTCGTCCGTGCCGACGGTGACGTCGTGCACCTTGGACGCGAGCACCACGCGGCTGCCGTCCGCCCGGTCGATCCACTTGGTCCCGCGCGCGCCGGGCTCGCCGCCCTTCACGCCCCAGGGGTAGGTCAGCCAGCGGTCGTCGTGGATGGCGATGGTGCCGGCCTCCAGGAACCGGTAGGCGACGTCGACCCCGTTGCCCCCACGGTGCAGGCCCGCGCCGCCGCTGTCCGGGATGGTCTCCCAGCGGTCGATGATGAGCGGGTAGTAGCTCTCGAGGTACTCGCAGGGGATGTTGACGAACGAGGGCCAGAGCGAGTGGCCGTCGGGACCGTCGCCCACGGGACGGCCGGGGATCCCGCCGAACCCGATCGAGTAGAGCTGGAACCACTCCCCCTTCCGCTCGCCCTCGCTGTAGTTCCCCGAGTACATGAAGTGCGGTGATGAGGAGAAGCCGGCGGCGTTCAGCAGGTCCGGGTTGGCCTGGCCGAGGAGCCCGCCGAAGAGGTCGAACAGGCGGCCGATGCCGTGGTTACGGCCGTTGAGCGCCGCCGGGTAGGCCGGCTTCCAGAACGAGTTCTCCGGGATCTCGACGTCCACGAGCGGGTAGAAGCCGTCGTTCCACAGGATCTGCGGGTCCGCGACGGTGATCATGTAGATGCCGAAGAACATCCGGATCAGGTTCTCGTTGATGTAGTAGTTGATGGGCCCCTGCGCCTGCGGGGCGCTGCCGGTGAGGTCGATCAGCACCTTGTCGCCGGTCCGCGTGATGGTCATCGTCAGCTCGTACGGACCGTAGCCGCGGCCGTCGTCGTCGATGTAGTCGGTGAAGGAGACCGGCTTGCCCTCCTCGAACACCAGCGCCAGCAGCGCCTTCATGGCCCGGTAGTTCCGGTCCAGCAGGGCGTTCAGTGCGGACGTGTACGTGTCCACCCCGAACCGCGCGCACATCTCCTGCACCCGGCGCGACGCCGTCCGGCACGCCGCGACGATCCCGTTCAGGTCCGCCCGGTTCCAGTCCGGCTTCCGCACCTGGTTGAGGATGATGCCGAGCGCCGTGTCGTCCCGCTCGCCCTTCCGGTAGAGCTTGAAGGGCGGGATGATCACGCCCTCCTCGAAGATGGTCCGCGCGTCCGTGGGCATGGATGCCGGGGTCTTCCCGCCGACGTCGGTCATGTGCCCGAACTGCGACGCCCACCCGACGATCCGCCCCTCGAAGAAGATGGGCATGACCACGAGCCAGTCGTTCGCGTGGCTGATCGCCGCCCCGCACGAGTACGGGTCCGACGTCATGAGGACGTCCCCCTCCTCGATGGTGCCGCTGAAGTTCGCCAGGAAGTCGGGGATGGAGAGCCCGAACTGTCCCACGATCATCTTGCCCTCGGGATCGGCGATGAGCGGGAACTCGTCGTGCTGCTCGCGGATGCCCGGGGAGAGCGCGGTGCGGAAGAGGGTCTCGTCCATCTCGTAGCGGGCACTGCGGAGCGCGTTCTCGATGAGGTCGAGCGTCACCACGTCCACGTCTACCGCGGTGAGCTCCGAGGTGGCGGTCTCGATCAGCTGGGCCATGGGTCAGTCCTCACTCGTGGTTGCTGCTGCGTCGTTCTCGATCGGCCTGATCAGCAGGCTCCCGTGGTGATGCACCGTGGCCGCGTGCCCCGGGAGCACCAGCGTGGTGGAGTCCATCTCGGCGACGACCGCGGGACCGGTGATCACGTTCCCGGCCTTCAGGAGGTGCCGGTCGTAGATGGAGGCCTCGTGGTGCTCACCGCCCACGAAGATGGAGTGCGTGCTGCGAAGCGCCAGCAGCGGGTCGGCCGGTCCGGCGTCGAGCGTGACGCTCGCGACCTGCGGACGTGGTCCGCTCACCGTGGCGCGGGCCGTCACCAGCTCGTGCTCGTTGTCGAGGAGGAAGGCGAAGAGCCGCTCGTGCTCGGTGTCGAAGGAGGCCCGCAGCGCCGTCAGGCCGCCGTCGTCGCCGCTGTCCCGGAAGGTCCGGAGGTCCACCGGGATGGGGATCTCGAAACCCTGCCCGTGGTAGCGGAGGTCCGCCGAGTAGGTGACGGTCAGGTCCTCCTCCGCGAGGCCCGCGGCGAGGAGCGACTCCTTCGCCGTCGCCGCGAGGTCCTCCAGCACACCGCGCACCTGGGCATCGTCGAGCTCGCTGAAGCGCCGCACGAGGGTCCGGGCGGACTCGTCGCGGAGGCTCGTGGTCGCGTCACCGTAGGCGCACAGCACACCGGGCGACGGCGGGATGATCACCGGCCACGCACCCGTGAGCTTGCCGAGCGCGTTGGCGTGCAGCGGACCCGCCCCGCCGAAGGCCACGAGCGCGAAGTCCCGCGGGTCGAAGCCCTGCTGCGTGGAGACGAGCTTCAGGGCGCCGTAGATGTTCTCGTTGACGATGTCGATGATGCCCTCGGCCGCGCTCTCGACGCCGTCGAGTCCGATCGCCTCCGCGATGGCCTTCACGGCAGTGCCGGCGGCCTCGACGTCGAGGCCGATCTCACCCCCGGCGAGCTGGGACGGCAGGAAGCCGAGCACCACGTTCGCGTCCGTCACGGTCGGCTCGGTGCCGCCCTTGGCGTACGACGCCGGACCGGGCACCGCGCCCGCGGACTGCGGACCGACCCGGAGCGCGCCGGTCAGCTGCGGGACGTGGGCGATCGACCCGCCGCCGGCACCGACCGTCCGGACGTCCACCGACGTCGCGCGGACCGTCAGGTCACCGACCGTCGTCTCGCGGCCGATCCGCGGGGTGAGGTCCTGGACGAGGGCGACGTCGGTGGACGTACCGCCCATGTCGAAGGTGAGGAGGTTCTTGAAGCCGGCCTGCTCGGCGGCCCAGACCGCGCCGGTCACGCCGCCCGCCGGGCCGGAGAGCAGCAGGGACACGGGGTTGTCGGCGGCGACCTTCCCGGAGACGAGCCCGCCGTCGCTCCTGAGGATGGAGAGGTGGCCCTCGATGCCGGCCGCCGTGAGCTTGTCCTCGAGATTGCCGACGTAGCGCGAGACCTGGCCCTGCACGTACGCGTTGGCGACGGTGGTGATGGTGCGCTCGTACTCGCGGAGCTCGGGCAGCACCACCGAGGAGACGGAGACGGGGACGCCGGGCAGTTCCTCGGCGGCGAGTTCGGCGATCCGCGCCTCGTGGCTGCCGTTCGCATAGGAGTTGATCAGGCTGATGCTCAGGGCCTCGATGCCGCGCTTCCTGAGCTTCCGCAGCTGGGTGCGGACGTCGTCGTCGTCGAGCTCGATGCGCACCTCGCCACTGGTGGTGACGCGCTCGTTCACCTCGACCGTGTCCTCGAGGTCGGCGAGGGGCTCGGGCTTGGGCCAGATGATCCAGCCGGCCAGGCCGCCGGGCACGAAGGACCGTGCGATCTGCAGCACCTGCCGGAAACCCTTGGTGGTCACGAGGCCCACGCGAGCACCCTTGTGCTCGAGGATCGCGTTCGTGGCCACGGTGGTGCCGTGGAGCACCTCCGTCACCTCCGACGTCGGGACCTTTGCGGCGCGGCAGGCCTGCTCGATGCCGTGGAGCACCCCGATGGACTGGTCCTCGGGCGTCGACGCCGTCTTGTACCGGTGGGTCTCGCCGGTGGCCTCATTGATGAGGAGGATGTCCGTGAACGTGCCGCCCACGTCTACGCCGAGCCGAAACGCCATCAGGTCTCCTCTGGGTGGGGGTGGATCAGGGTGCTGCCTGGACGGGGCCGTGGGCTGCGCGACGCGCCGGATGGGGGACGCGGCGCGTCGCGCAGGGCTGGTGGTGCACTCGCGGACGGGTGGTGTCGCACGAACCCGTGCAGGAGAAGGGGGCTCCGGCACGAAGTGGCGTGCGTCACGCCGTCCGCTGGTGAAAGCGTAGGAGCGCCGGGCGGGAGCGTCAATGGTTTGCATACAACTTTCTGAAACAGGGTAGATCATCCCTTGCCATCTCGGCGTGTGAGTGCGAAGTTGTATACGTTCGGCCACTCTGTCCGGACATCCCGATGCCCCGGAGGCCTGCCGATGACCGCCAGTGAGACTCCCTCCCCCGACCAGCCACCGGCGTCGACCGGACCACTCGCGGGTCTCCGCGTCATCGAGCTGGGACAGCTGCTCGCCGGCCCGTTCTGCGGCCAGATGCTCGGTGACCTCGGGGCCGACGTCGTGAAGATCGAGGACCCGGCCAAGGGTGATCCCCTTCGCCAGTGGGGCCGGCAGCTCCCCGAGGGGCAGTCCCTGTGGTGGTCCGTGGTGGGGCGGAACAAGCGGTCCGTGACCCTCAACCTGCGCGAGGCGG
The DNA here is from genome assembly GCF_053470025.1 of Arthrobacter sp. CP30. NCBI lineage: Bacteria > Bacillati > Actinomycetota > Actinomycetes > Micrococcales > Micrococcaceae > Arthrobacter > Arthrobacter sp. CP30. The sequence goes on along the minus strand of NZ_JBQEMM010000017.1, from coordinate 17,275 downwards.
AGGGCCAGGACCTCGCACGGAAGCTGATCGCCCGCGCGGACATCCTGATCGAGAACTTCCGTCCCGGCACCATGGAGCGCTGGGGCCTCGGGTACGCCGACCTCGCCGCCCTGAATCCGCGCCTAATCATGGTGCGCGTCTCCGGGTTCGGCCAAAACGGGCCCTACGCGCAGCGGGCCGGGTACGGTGCCATCGGTGAGGCGATGGGCGGCCTCCGCTACGTGGTCGGCGATCCCTCGACGCCGCCCTCGCGGGTCGGCATCTCGATCGGGGACACGCTCGCGGCCCTGTTCGCGACCATCGGTGCGCTCGCCGCGGTCCGCGAGCGCGAGGTGAGCGGCCGCGGGCAGATGGTCGACTCGGCGATCTACGAGGCGGTGCTCGGCGTCATGGAGTCCCTCGTCCCCGAGTGGCAGATCTCCGGCTACCAGCGCGAGCGGACCGGCGCCATCCTCCCGAACGTCGCGCCGAGCAACGTCTACCCGACCGCGGACGGCTCCTGGCTGCTGATCGCCGCCAACCAGGACACGGTGTTCGGGCGGCTCGCCGCAGCCATCGGGCAGCCGGATCTCGCCACGGATCCCCGGTACGCGACGCACGGCGCCCGCGGGGAACGGCAGGCCGAGCTCGACGCCCTGATCGGCGGCTACACCTCCACCCAGGACGCTGCCGTCCTCGAGGCCGCGCTCGAGGCGCACGGTGTCCCCGCCGGCAAGATCTTCCGCCCCGTCGACATGCTCACCGACCCGCAGTACCTGGCGCGGGAGTCCATCACCGAGGTGCAGCATCCCGTCCTCGGCCCCGTCGCGCAGCAGAACGTCTTCCCCCGGCTCAGCCGCACCACGGGTACGGTCCGCTGGCCCGGGCCGGCGCTCGGGGAGCACACGGCAGCGGTCCTCGCGGAGGTGGGGGTCGACGACGCCGCCCTCGCCTCCCTGCGCGGGCGGGGGCTCGCATGAGCACGTCACCGTCGGACCACCGGGCCACCGACGTCGGGATCGACGGCGCCATCCCCACCGCCCCGCGTACACCGTGGCTCGCATGAGTCTCCCGAGCCTGCCGTCCTCGATCCGGCTCGTCGAGGTGGGGCTGCGCGACGGCCTGCAGTCGGTGCCCGCGATGGTGCCGACGGCGGAGAAGGTGGAGCTGGTGCACATCCTCATCGATGCCGGGGTCCGCGAGATCGAGGCCGTCAGCTTCGCGCACCCGAAAGTCCTCCCGCAGCTCGCCGACGCCGCCGAGGTCATGGCCGCCGTCCCCAGGATGGACGGCGTCCGGTACCGCGGACTCGCGCCGAACTTCCGGGGCGCCGAACGGGCCGTGGACTGCGGACTGGACGAACTCGTCGTCGTCGTGTCCGCCGACGAGGAGGTGAGCCTCCGGAACCAGCGCCTCACCGTCGACCAGATCCTCGCCGACGTCGAGCGCATCGGGGCGCTCGCCGACCGGGCGGGCATCCGGTTCGTCGTCGCGGTCGCCTGCGCCTTCTTCGCTCCCGCGCGCGGGCCCGTGACGCGGGAGGAACGACTGCGCGTCGTCCGTGCCGCCGTGGACGCCGGGGCCGACGGCGTGTATTTGGCGGCCACCTCGGGCGAGGAGGAGCCGGGCGAGATGTACGACGGCATCGCCGAGGTGCGGCGCCTCTACCCTGGGCTGGATGTCGGCGTGCACCTGCACAACCGCAACGGATTCGCGCCCGCCAACGCGCTCGCGGCGATGCTCGCAGGCGCCACCTGGCTCGAGGGATCTTTCGCCGGGCTCGGCGGGGACCTGTGGTTCCCGGGCGACCCATCGGTGCTGGGCAACGCCGCGCTGGAGGACCTCGTGCACCTGTGCGACGGGCTCGGCATCACCACGGGCATCGACCTCGACCGGTACATGCTGGCCTCGGAACGGATCGTCGAGCTCACCGGGCGGGCGTCGTCGTCCTTCGTGTCGAGGGGCGGTACCCGCGCCGCACTGGCCGCCGCGTCCTGGCCCGACGCGATAGCGTGACAGGCATGGAGACGACTGCCGCTGCCGCACCCGCTCCCCCCGCACCGCTGACGGACGCCCCGCGGGACGAGAGCGCGTACGGGCGGCTGCGGTCGATGATCGCCTCCGGGGAGCTGGCCGCCGGGTCATGGCTGCGCGAGGCGAACCTGGCGGAACGCATCGGGGTCAGCCGGACCCCCATCCGGGAGGCGCTCAGCCGGCTGGCGGCCGAGGGGCTCGTGGAACTCAGCCGCAACAAGGGCGCGCAGGTGGTCGACTTCTCGCCCGAGGACGTCGCCGGCCTGTACGACGTCCGCGCGGGCTTCGAGCCGCACGCCGTCCTGCTGTCCATACCGAACCTGACGGACGAGGACGTCGTCGAGCTCGCAGCGCTGTCGGCGCGCATGGAGGCCGTGGTCGCGAACGGCGGCGACATGGAGGGGCTCAGTGCCCTCAACGCGGCGTTCCACGGGATCTTCATCGAGCGGTGCGGCAACCGGCACGTCGCGACGGCGCTGCAGGCCGTCATGCGGCCCGCCGTCGTCGCGCACACGTTCCGCAAGTACAGCGGCGAGGCGCTACGGCGGTCCATGCAGCACCACGCGGAGCTCGTGGCCGCGGCGCAGGCGCGCGACGGCGAGTGGGCGGAGGCCGTGATGCGCACCCACATCCTCGCGGCGCGGAACGCGGCGGGCGCGAACCCCTCGACGCGGTAGGTCCCGCGCGTCCGAGGCTGCCTGGTCCGCAGTGCCGGCACACCGGCCCCGAGACCGAGGGCCGACGTGTCGATGGACTAGGGAACCTCCGGCCCGAACCCTTCAGGGAAGGGGAACAGGTGCCCGTTGCACAGCATCCCGGGGCTCGGGACCTGTGCCTTCAGGCCGGCCCTGACCAGCTGCCCGTAGGACTGGACCCGCCCGCCCTCGGGGAAGTCCGCGTCGGGTTCGTCATTCTGGCCCGAGTACGAACAGATGGAATTGGCGTGCGCGGGGCCTCGCTCCACCTGGCCCTGAGCCGACGCAGGAGCGGCTCCCGCACCTGCCAGTACGACGACGCACACGACGGCGCCGAACAGTGATGTCTTGTACATGACGTGCCTCGATCTCTGGAGAAGTGTCCTTGCTTCCAGGTCGCAGACACACGTCCAACAGTGGTCGCACACCACGACTCTGCCCAGCGCAGGTCTGCTCCCGACGAGCCCACGGGGGCCCGTGCGGCGAACTCTACTCAGCACGGACCACCGGGGGAAGGACGGGGGCCTCAGGCAACACTGCCGGGGCAGGGAGTCCCATCCTTCAGCGACCGGCTCGACGTAGAACTCCTTCTGCGACAGGATCGGGGGATGACCTACGAACTGCGCACCTACACCGCGACACCCGGCAGAATGGACGCGCTGATGGAGCGCTTCCGCTCCGTCACCATCGACCTTTTCACCGAGCACAACATGACGAGCCTCGGCTACTGGACGCCCGTCGACAATCCGGAGGTCCTCATCTACCTCCTCCGGCACGACGGCGACCCGAAGGCGAACTGGACGGCGTTCGGCACCGACCAGCGGTGGATCGATGCGAAGGCGGCGTCGGAGATCGACGGTTCGTTGACGGAGAAGATCGAGGCCGTCATGCTCGACGCGACCGATCTGGTGCCGGTGCTCCTCAAGCCGTAACCCTGACCGCATAGGCCATGTAGTTGCGCTCTGCAACCTCTTCCTGAGGCCAGCTGTCCCCGCCTCACCAGGACCGTCGCCCCCGTACGGTCGGGGAACCAGCACCACCAACGTCTCAGGAGTATTCAGTGAAGAAGATCTCGATCGCCCTGGCCACCACCGCCGTCGCCGGCCTGTCCGTCCTGTCCGCAGGCCCGGCCCTCGCCGTCGGACTGCCGTTCAACAACTGCAGCGAGGCTGCAGCGGCCGGCGTCTACAACATCCCCGTGGGAACGCCCGGCTACCAGCCCGGGCTGAACCGCGACGGCGATGCAACGGGTTGCGATGAGCCGGGGACGCCACCATACGACGCCAGCATCGTCGATCGGATCGTCGCCGAGAACACCGTTACCACTCCTCCGGTGACGACGCCGACCGTGCCGCAGCAGATGGGCCAGATGCCCGTCGGTGGCGCTGACACCGGCGTCGCCCAGGCCCCGCAGGGCGATGACTCCGCGGCCCTCGCCCTCGGCGGCGGCCTCGTGCTGGCCGTCATCGGCGGCGCCTTCGTCGTCCGCCGCCGGATGGCCACGAACTGACCCCTCCCCATTCATCGCGATGCCCGGCGCCTTCGGTGCCGGGCATCGTCGTGTCCGGGGCCACGGCGACGCAGGACCCGGACACACACCACCTTCCACACCCCCGCGAGGCGCTGGAAGAACTACGGGCGGATCGACGTCGCCGCGGAGTTCGCAGTGCCGCAGCACGACGCACCATCGCGCCCTCTGCACCCTCGGGTTCGATCTCGGCCGGTCCACGTCGTGGATCAAGGATCAGGCGGTTGTGGCGTCACCCCGGGTCAGGCGCCGGAGGACCAGGAGCAGGACGCCGAGGAGGGCGAAGACGACACCCGCTGCTGCCAGCAGGAGTCCGCTCGCCCCGGTCGACGCCAGTTCGCCCGTCGGACTGAACACCACGTCGTCGTCCGACCGGTCATCCGACCCGACGCTCCCGTCATGAACGACGCTTGCGTTGGACCCGACGCTCCCTTCATGAACGACGTTCCCAGCTGAGCCGACGCTCCGGTCGTCGCCAAGATCTTGATCGGACCCGATGCTCTTGTCGTGACCCGTGTCCCCGAGCGTCAGGACAGCGGCCTGGCCCGAGGAGCTGACGGCCGGTACGACGGCGCCGCTGGCCGGGAGCGCGAGCAGGCCCGCGCCGCTGACGATGACGGCCGCGAGCACGGCAGCTGCTCGCGCGGCGGTGCGGTGTGTCGCCGCGCGCCGGGCGGTGATGCGAGAGGTGGAGGTGGGTGACGGCATGCTGCTCCCGGGTCAGGACGGACGGGTCCATCCCTGTCTACGAACCGAACATGGCGTCCGGGTGAACGCGCCTCGCCCTGCGTGTGACGATCGGAGGGATACCCCGGTCCCGCAGTCCACGGCGGGACGTCCAGCCGCGGGATCAGGGCGTGATGGTGTCGATCAGGCCGATGATGCGGTCGATCGTCGCAGGATCGGTCTCCGACGGCATGGCGCCCGTCCCGCTGAGCGAAGCGGTGAAGTAGATGCCGTCGCCGAGCAGCATCACCAGGTGCACCATGTCCTCGTCGCCGAGGGCCTGCAGCAGGACGTCGAACCACTGGACGCGGCACCAGGCGAGCAGCTCGTTGGCCCCGGAGTTGGAACCCTGTGCCAGCCGCGTCACCGCGACGTTGCAGCGCTCGAGGGGGCTCGCGATGTCGAGCGAACTCCTGATGTAGTACCGCGCGGCCTCGGCGGGAGCCGCGCGCATGATCCCGAGGTCCTCCTCGACGAGGAGGCGCAACCGGTCGAAGAGGGCTGCGGTCAGCTCGTCCTTCGAGCGGAAATGGTAGGTCAGCCCGCCCTTGGAGACGCCGGCGCGCTGCGCGATGGCATCGAGTGTCGCACCGCGCTCCCCCTCGGTCACCAGCAGGTCCTCGTAGGCGTCGAGCAGTCGCTGGGGGGTCCGTGGGGCGAGGCGCATGAGGGGAAGTCTAGGGGCTGGTCAGAAAACCGACTGGTCGGTATTGTGTGCTGCATCACGGTGTCGGAGGACCGACGCCGCCGAGGAGTCGAGGTCGCCATGCCGCTCAGCCCCGCCGACCACACCCTTTCGGGCGACCCCCACACCCAGGGCAAGGGGCTCGCCGCCGGGACACTCGGACTGTGGGGTTCGGTGGTGATCGGCCTGGCCTCGACAGCCCCGGTCTACTCGCTCGTCGCCACTCTCGGCTTCGTGGTCCTCGCCGTCGGCGCCCAGGCGCCGATCGCCTTCATCGTGGCGTTCATCCCCATGCTGTTCGTCGCCTTCGCCTACCGTGAACTCAATGAGGCCGTCCCGGACTGCGGGACGTCCTTCACCTGGGCGACGAAGGCCTTCGGCCCCTGGGCCGGCTGGATGGCCGGGTGGGGCGTCGCCGTCGCGGGAATCATCGTGCTGGCCAACCTCGCGCAGATTGGCGGCATCTACCTCTGGCTGCTCGTCGGGGACGGGTCACTCGCCGAGGATCCGCTCGTGGTCACGGCGACCGGCGTCGTGTTCATCGCCCTGATGACCTATGTGAGCTATCGCGGCGTGGAGATCGGTGCCCGCCTCCAGAACATCCTGTTGGCCGTGCAGTACCTCGCGCTGGCCCTCTTCGTGGTCTTCGCACTGGTGGGTGTGGCCAACGGAACCGCGGAGAACGCGACGGCGCCGTCGGCGGACTGGTTCAACCCCTTCGCCTTCGAGAGCGTCGAGGGCTTCACCGAGGCGATCCTCCTGGCGCTCTTCATCTACTGGGGCTGGGACGCGTGCCTGGCCCTCAACGAGGAGACGAAGGACGCCCGGCGCATTCCGGGCCGCGCCGCCCTGATCTCGACCGTCCTGCTGCTGGTGACGTATGTCGGCGTCACCGTCGCGGCGATGATGTACGCGGGCGTGGGCGAGGACGGCGTGGGCCTCGGCAACGAAGCCAACGCCGACGACGTCTTTCTGGCACTCAAGGACGTGGTCCTCGGCCCGTGGTCCTGGCTGCTCGTGATCGCCGTGCTGGTCTCGGCCGTCTCCTCCACGCAGACCACCATCCTCCCGACGGCCCGCGGGACACTGTCGATGGCCGTGTACCGGGCCCTGCCCGAGCGCTTCGCCGCCGTTCACCCCCGGTTCCGGACGCCGTCGTTCTCCACACTGGTCATGGGCATCGCCGCGATCGCGTACTACGTCGTCATGACGATCATCAGCGAGAACATCCTCGCCGACTCGATCCTCTCGCTCGGCCTGGCCATCGCCTTCTACTACGCCATCACGGGCTATGCCTGCGTCTGGTACTTCCGCCGCGAGCTCTTCGACTCCCGGCACAACGTGGTCTTCCGCTTCCTGCTCCCCCTGCTCGGGGCCCTGATGCTCACCGCGGCTTTCATCAAGTCCGCCATCGACATGGCCGACGTCGACTACGGGTACAGCGTCCTGTTCGGCATCGGCGGGACGTTCGTGGTGGGCATCGGATCCCTGGCCCTCGGCCTGGTCCTCATGCTGCTCTGGCGCACCCGCCCCTCCTCCCGCCCGTTCTTCGCCGGGAAGACCCTCACCGAGGACTCCCCCGTCCTGGTCCCCGATTCCCCTGACATCTACCGACGCTCCATCGACGGAGGACTCTCCTGATGCGCATCCTCATCATCGGCGCCGGCGGCGTCGGCTCGGCCGCCGCCCGGATCGCCGTCCGGCGGCCGTTCTTCGACGCCCTCGTGATCGCCGACTACGACCCCGCCCGCCCGCAGGCGCTCGTCGACGAACTCGGCGACCCCCGGCTGGTCGCCGCGGAGATCGATGCGTCGTCGTCGTCCGCCGTCGCCGCCGTGGTCCGCCAGCATTCCATCACGCACGTCCTCAACGCCGTGGACCCGCGCTTCGTGATGCCGATCTTCGAGGGCTGCTTCGAGGCGGGCGCCACGTACCTCGACATGGCGATGAGCCTGTCCACACCGCACCCGGACCACCCGCACGAGCACACCGGGGTGATGCTCGGCGACGAGCAGTTCGCCGCGTCCACGCAATGGGAGGCCGCCGGCCGCCTCGCGCTCGTCGGTATGGGCGTGGAACCGGGCCTCTCCGACGTCTTCGCGCGCTACGCGGAGGACCATCTCTTCTCCTCCATCGAGGAACTCGGGGTGCGCGACGGCGCCAATCTCACCGTCGAGGGGTACGACTTCGCGCCGTCGTTCTCCATCTGGACCACGATCGAGGAATGCCTGAATCCACCGGTGATCTTCGAGCGGGAGCGTGGCTGGTTCACCACCGCGCCGTTCAGCGAGCCGGAAGTGTTCGAGTTCCCCGAGGGGATCGGCCCGGTGGAATGCGTCAACGTGGAGCACGAGGAAGTGATCCTCATGCCGCGCTGGACGAAGGCCCGCCGGGTCACCTTCAAGTACGGGCTCGGCGAGGAGTTCATCACGGTGCTCCGCACGCTGCACACCCTGGGCCTGGACTCCACCGCACCCCTCGACGTGAAGGGCGTGTCGGTGGCCCCGCGCGACGTCGTGGCAGCCGCGCTGCCTGATCCGGCGACGCTCGGCAGCCGCATGAAGGGCAAGACCTGCGCCGGCGCGTACGTGACGGGCACCGGGACGGACGGCGCACCCCGGGCCGTGTATCTCTACCACGTGGTGGACAACGCGTGGTCCATGGCGGAGTACAACTCGCAGGCCGTGGTCTGGCAGACCGCCGTCAATCCGGTGATCGCCCTGGAACTCCTGGCCTCCGGTGCCTGGAGCGGATCGGGCGTCCTCGGCCCGGAGGCCTTCGACGCCCAACCGTTCCTTGACCTGCTCGCCGCGGACGCCCCCGCCGGCTACGGCTCGCCGTGGGGCCTCGAGGAGCGCGACGCCGGCGCGGCCTGACCCGGGGTGACGCCGGCGAGCGCTTCCGCCCGCGCCGCCGCCGAGATCCGGCCCTGCCCGTTCAGCCCGCGTTGGGGAGCGACACCTCGACCTGGCCGGCGATCACCCGCGTCTCGAAGGAGTGCTGAGGAGAGGTCGCGGGACCCTGCACCACCTCACCGGTCTTCAGTGAGAACCCGCTGTTGTGCCACGGGCAGACGACGCACGGATTGCCGTCGTCGAACGTGACCTTGCCCTCGTTCAGCGGCCCGGAGAGATGGCTGCAGGTGTTGGAGAGCACCGAGACCTCGCTGCCCCGACGGAAGACGACGAGCGGGATCTCGCCCAGCACGCGCTTCTCGAGCTTGCCGTCCTGCAGTTCCTCGAGGGACCCGATGGAGTGCCAGCGGGCCTCGATGCGGTGCGGCACGTCCTCGTTGTGGTTGGCGCCGAGCGACTGCCGGTAGGACATGTGCCCACCGAGGAAGCCACCGGCCGAGACGACCACGAGGCCCGTGTAGGAGAGCAGCTTGCCGGACCTGCCGCGCAGCCGCTGGAGGAGCGAGCCGGTGTACAGGCCGACGGCGATCAGGTTGGCGGTCGCGTGCACGATCCCGACGCGCAGCTGCTGCTCGTGGCCTTCGGACCAGTCGGCCCAGCCGGCGAGCGCCGTGGGGGCAGCGCTGGCGACACCGGTGCCGATGAGGACGGCGGACGCCTTATTGGATCCCGGGATCAGGTCCAGGACCGCCGCGGAGAGCCAGCTTCCGGTCGGGACGAGGATCATCAGGGGGTGCAGCGGGTGGCCGATGGGCACACCGTGCAGGACATCACGCAGGGCACCGGGCTTGAGCACGGCCTGCACCACATCACGGACCTTGTTGGCCACCGGATCCAGTGCGGCAGCGTTCTCGAGCTTGTCGATGGACTGGAGGGGACGGAGTGTCTTCATGGAGTTCTCCCATATCGCAGGTCCGGGCGGCGAACACCACCAGCTGATATGGGAAGCATACTGATGAACACCGGCGGGTGGTGGGCTCTTGCCGGATCGGGCCGCGTACCCTAGGGCCACGGAGGGTTCCGCCCGGTCCGGCTCAGGACCGCACGGTCCGGCTCAGGACCGCACGGTCCCGCCAGGCGCCCGTGGACCAGAGCGCCCAGAGGACGAGCACGGGCTGGAAGAACAGCCGCGTCAGGCGTGCCGCGTCGGTGTCCAGGCCGAAGGCGCTCACACCCTCGACGTACTGGGCGATGTTGCCCGGGAAGATCGCGACGAAGAACGCGGCGACCACCCACCCGACGACGACCCGGTACCGCCGGAGCGCGACGAGCGCCGCACCGAGGAGCAGTTCGACGACGCCGGACGCGATCACCACGACGTCCGTGTCGAGCGGCAGCCAGGACGGCACCTGCGCGGCGAACTCGGACCGCGCGACGGTGAGATGGGCGGTCCCCGCGAACAGGAGGAACGCCCCGAGCACGAAGCGCGCGATGGTGCGGGGCAGCGAGGTGGGCGCCGTCGTCGTGCCGGGTCTCGTCCTGATCGCTGGTCTGGTTGCCATCCCGCGAACCTAGCACCGTCCCACCGGATGGCACGGCCGGGTCCACGGCGTCGCCCCCGGATGTCGGGCCGTCATCCGGCGCCCCGGGGCGCACCGGGCGGGGTTCCTTCGATACCATCAATGTGCTGCCGTCCGCAGTCCTAGCACGCCGCGATCCGCCTGGGTAGGAGCATGCGCTCCGCAGATTCCTCACCGCGCGCGGGGACCCGCGGTCATGATGGACCGCAGCACGCCGTATGAACACCACGAAGGAGATCGTCATCGCCCCCCGGAACAGCACCAACGTCCGCCTGCGCACCACCCTCGCCCTGCTCGCCGAGCACCAGGAGGCCGGGAACAGCGTCGCGCCCAGCGACGTGATGTCGCAGGCCGTGGCGGCAGTCCCCTTCGACGCCAAGGAGGCAGAGCTCCTCTCCGGCGGCGTCCCCCGCGGGTACAAGGCCCTGACGACGGCGACGGCCAAGCTCGTGAAGGCCGGCTGGCTGGTCAAGGGCCGCTCCGGCTGGACGGCGACCGACGAGGGCATCCGCGCGGTCCACGCGTTCGCCGATCCCGACCAGTTCATCAACGCCATGATCAGCGGCGCCCCCGTGCCCGAGCAGGCCCCGGCCGTCACGCACGCGCCGCAGTCCCCCGAGTCCCTCGGCGAGGACGCGCAGGCCGTCCAGGCCGACCCGGAGGCGGGCGCGACGGCGTCGGCTGAGGGATCGGAGCCGCCCGCGACAGCCGAGGAGTCGGACATCTCGGAGACCATGGCGGACCTCGCCCCCGCCGACGCCACGACCTCCGAGGACCCCACCCCGCCCGACGTCGCCCCGACCCTCGAGGTCTCCCCCGACGTCGCCACCGAGCAGGTACCGACCAGCACCCCGGCCGACGAGGCCTGGCAGGGTCAGCCGCAGTCCGTCGCACTCTCCGGCGACTTCGATCCGCTGTTCGGCGAGGCGGGCCACTGGAGCACGGACCTCCGCGAGCTGCAGTTCGTGTGGGAGCCGACCGAGAACCTCTGGAAGCAGACGCTGCAGCTGCCCGCCGGCACCTATCAGTTCAAGATCCTCGTGAACGGCGGCTGGGACGAGAACTACGGCCGGTTCGGCGTGCGCGACGGCGCCAACCACGAACTGCACCTGCTCTCGGACGCGTCGGTCACGTTCCGCTTCGACTACGCGACGAGGGACATCACGACCTCCTAGCCCGGTCCCGGCCCACGGCCCCGTCTCCTGCCCCACAGCAGGAGGGGGGCCGTCGTCGTTCCCGTGCCCGCGGAGGTCGTGACCGCCCAGCAGGCGGGGCCGTCGCCGTTCCGCTCAGCCTTGCCGCAGCTTTGCCCAAGGACCCGCCCCGCCGTCCGCCCGCGTCCACGACCTGCCGCAGCATGGGAGGGACAGGATGGGGGCTGCACATGGGTGCGATGGATCGGGAGTGGTACCACGAGCGCAGGGACGGGGCCAGCAGGCTGCGGCGCTCGCCCTCGGGCAGGGTCCCGCAGTGGGCGCTGGACGACGCAGTGGGACGCGCCAGGGATCCTCACCCATGGCGCGCTCCTGCAACCGGCTCCCGGCGGAGCAGGCGGGCCGGGCTCCGAGGATCACGACGGCGGGCGTCCCGCACCCGGTCCTCCGTCACCGCGATCGGGGTCGTCCTGCTCGTTGCCTTCCTGTACGCGACGCCGTCGCTGTTCGACCGCTTCGTCCTGCCGATCGCCCTGCCCTACCTGCCCGGCGCGAATGTGCCGCCCCGGGGCGTCGAGGCACAGGACAGTCCGCTCGGCGTGCCACCACTCGTTCCGGCCTCCGGCGCCTATCGGCTCCTCCCGTCCCCCACCGAGTCGCAGGAGTGGGTAGCTGTCGACCCGTGCCGCCCGGTGCACTACGTCGTCCGGCCGCACAACGCGCCGCCGGGGACGGAAGGGCTCGTCCAGGAAGCCGTGGCGGAGGTGTCCGCGGCCACCGGACTGCACTTCGTCGACGACGGGACGACGTCGGAGGGGCCGTCCGAGGAGCGCGATCTCTACCAGCCGGAGCTCTACGGCCGGACCTGGGCGCCACTCCTCATCACCTGGACGAGCCCTGCGGAGATTCCCCAGCTCGCCGGCGACATCGCCGGACTGGGTGGCAGTGAGTACGCCTACGTCCCCGGTGAGCCACTCGTGTACGTCGCCGGGCAGGTGCAGATCGACGCAACCGATGCGACCCAGACGCTGGCGTATCCCGCGGGGAGGGACCTCGTCCGGGCGACCCTCATGCACGAGCTCGCCCACGTCGTGGGGCTCGATCACGTGGATGATCCGCGCGAGCTGATGTATGCAGCGAACACCGGGCTGGTGTCCTTCGGCCCGGGTGACCGGGCCGGCCTGGCCCTTCTCGGGTCCGGACCCTGCGCGCCCGGACACTGACCCCGCCCGCCGTCCGAGCCGCACGGACGGCGCTTCCGCGCGGTGTCAAGACCACCGGAGATCGTCCGCCGCCGGCAATTCCGCCGACCACTCCCGACCACGTAGATTTGACCAATGAGCAATGATGCCCCCTCGACAGTCCTCCGTCCGTTCGATCCCAACGGAGGCGCCGACCAGCCCGCGGAAGCACTCGAAGCGCTCATCGCGAAGGTCGAGGGAGAGGTTGCCGAGCTCCAGTTCACCCGCTTCACCAACGACGACGCGGTGGCGCTCGGTCAGCTCCTCGTCCAGATGGGGGTCGGCCGGAACCTGCCGATCGCCATCGGCATCAGCAAACCGAACCACATCCTCTTCCGTGCCGCGCTCGACGGCGCCACACCCGACAACGACTTCTGGCTCGACGCCAAGAGCCGCACCGCTGCCCGCTACCTGGTGCCGTCACTGCTCGTCGGGTTGAGGGCACGGCGCAACGGCGGCCGCTTCGAGGGCAACCCGATGGTGGACCCGACGACCCACGCGGCCCACGGCGGCTCCTTCCCCCTGTACATCCGCGGCGTGGGACCGGTGGCGACCGTGACGGTGTCCGGCCTCCCTCAGCTGGAGGACCACAAGCTCGTGGTCGAGGCGCTCCGCACCTTCCACGCCGCCGACGGGCTCTGACCGGGTTCCTCCCCGCCCGGGGTATGCCCTCGTGCGCACACTTCGGCCGTCGTCGTCGTCCCACCCGCCCCGAGTCAACCTCCGGGGTGCGCTCTCGCGCGCGGCCTCTCGGCCGCCGTCGTCGTCCCACCCGCCCCGAGTCAGCCTCCGGGTGGGCCTTCGTACACGCCTTTCGGTCGGTAGGCCGCTCCGTCGCGGCGTGTCGGGCCGTGACACGCAGTTCGGGGCGTGAACGGCATGCACGAAGCAGCGGCGTCTATCCGCCGCGGCCTGTCCCGTCGCGACACCAGTCACAGGGCAGCCGGGCCGGTTGGTGCGGGAAGGACGCGGCGACCAAGCCCGGAACACACAAGCCCGGCACACGACGACGGCGCCGGACCAGGCCCGGCGCCGTCATCGTTCGGTGGTGTGCGCCCTAAATGGCTGCCTCGATCGCCTCGGCGATCGGCGTCGGACCGCTGTTGAACTGGATGGTCCGGTCCACCGTCCCGAGGTCCCCGAGCACGACGGCGGCCACGTGCGCCACGTCCTCGCGGGGCACCGAATCCTGCTGGGGCTTGTCGGACACCTCGATGGTGCCGGTCCCCGGATCTGTGGTCAGGGAGCCGGGACCGAGGATGGTCCAGGCCAGCTTCGAGTTGCGCAGATGCTCGTCGGCGGCGGCCTTCGACTCGGCGTAGTGGAAGAAGCTGTTGTCCTCGGGCACGCCGTGGTCCTTGCCCGCCCCGAGGTAGGACACCATGACGTACCGGCCCACAGAGGCCTGCTCGGCGGCGTCCATCGACCGGATCGCGGCGTCGCGGTCGATGGCGTACGTGGCCTCGGGGCTGCTGCCACCGGATCCGGCGGACCAGACCACGGCGTCGTGCCCGCTGAAGACGTCCGCCATGTCCTGCACCGAGAGCTCCGCGAGGTCGGCGACGACGGGCGTGGCGCCTGCCTGCTCGACGTCGGCGGCGTGGTCCTGGTTGCGGAAGATCGAGCTGACCTGGTGGCCCTGGTCCGTGAGGATCTTCGTGAGGTGCAGCGCTACTTTGCCGTGCCCGCCGATGATGGCTACGCGTGACATGGGAACTCCTTCGATCGATGGATTGTCTGGTCCCGACGCTAGTCCCCACCCCGCGCCGAAGCCACCGCTTCCGGGCGGTTCAGCCCGGAGCGCACCCGTATTCCCATCACCCGGACGCCGTGTCTCCCGCGCCCGGGTGATGGGACGGTGGGACGCGGTCCCCGGACGCAGCCCTCAGGAGGCGTCGATCGGCAGCAGGAGGTCCTTCACGCTCGGGTCCGTGGTGAGGAACTCCTGGACGGCAGGGTCGGCGAAGGCCTCGGTGAGCTTCTGGATGTTCTCCGTCTCCAGGTAGTCGGTGCCGACGGTCAGCTGCGAGGCGAACTCGTCCGGCGCCGCCGGCGCGAAGATCTGCTTCTCCAGGGGCACCTTCGCCGCGGTGTAGTACTCGGTGTAGCCGACGGCGGCATCGAGGTCCGGGAGCGCCCTCGACTGCGCCCCGAAGTCGAGGAGCGTGAAGGTGAGGTTCTTGGGGTTGGTCGCGATGTCGTCCTGGGTGGCCGCCCACTTGTCCACGCCGTCCTTCAGGGTGATCAGGCCGGCCCGCTCGAGCAGCCACAGCCCCTGGGCCTCGTTGGCGGGGTCGGAGTACAGCGAGATGGTGCCGCCGTCGGGGATCTGGTCGACGCTCGTGTACTTGTCCGACCAGATGCCGAAGCCCCAGCGGAACACCGGCGCCACCGCGGTCTCGCGGAAGTCCGGGTTGGCCTCGAGGACCTGCCCGAGCCACAGTTCGTGCTGGTAGACGGTCGCTGCCACCTCGCCCTCGCTCACCGCCCGGTTGATGGTGTTGCTGTCGCTGAGCCCCGTGAACTCGATGTCGATGCCGTACTTCGGTGCGACCTCGCGGTCGATGAACTCGATGAGCGCCTGCTCGGCGTGGTTCCCCTCGGCGGTGGCGACGAGGAGGGTAGCGCCCTCCGTCTCGGCTGCGGATTCCGCGGGATTCAGGAGCGGTACGGCGATGAAGGCACCGGCCGCGAGCACGACGACGGCGCCTCCCGCGATCCACGGGGCCCTGCGCCGTGTGCGGAGCGTGAAGCCGTGATCGGCCTCGGGAATCGGTGTGCCGGCGGAGGGGGAAGGGGTGTTCTCGGACATGGTGGAGGCCTTTCTGGGCGCGCCGGAGGGCGCGGTGTCGGGTGGAGCAGGGGAACCGGGTGGCGGTGGAGCGGGATGGAGCCGACGACGCCGCGGCGTCAGGCGCGCTGGAGCCGTTTCTGCGGCGTGGTGAACCGGACCAGGCGGTCGCCGGCCACCTGCACGAGGGCGACGGTGACGACGAGGATCACGATCGTCGCGAGCATCACGGTGTTGTCGAACCGCTGGTAGCCGTAGGTGACGGCGACGTAGCCGATGCCCCCGGCACCGATGGTGCCCGCGATAGCCGAGTACTCAATCATCGCGATCACCTGGATGGTGAGGCCGCCGATCACCGCGGGGACGGCCTCCCCGAACTGCGCGGACCGCATGATCTGGAGGTGGGACCCGCCCGCGGCCCGTGCCACCTGAATGATGGACGGCGGCACCGAGCGCAGGGCGTTCTCGACGATACGCGTGAAGAAGGCGATGCCCGCGAGCGACATCGGCACGACCGCTGCGGCGATGCCGATGTTCGTACCCGTGACGAAGCGCGTGAACGGCACGATCGCCGCCATGAGGATGAGGAAGGGCAGCGACCGGCCGATGCTGATGATCCAGCTGAGCACGGTGTGCAGTGCCGGGCGCTCATGGAGCCCGCCGGGAGCCGCGTTGTGGAGCAGCACGCCGAGGGGGGTCCCGATCACGAGGACCACGGCCATGACGATGCACACCATGGTGACGGTCTCCCCGTAGGCGGGGAGCAGGAGGGCGGGCAGGTCCCCGAGGGGGACGTCGGCGCGCGGCAGGACGACGGCGCTCATGCCGCGTCCTCGAGGGCTCCGGCGAGGATCCGCCCGTCGGTCGGACCGAAGGCTGCGGCGGAGTGGTCCGGAGTGCCGCTCAGTCCGCACCGGGCGAGCGCCGCCACGACGCGGGCGTCGTCGTCCGTCGCGATGCCGAGCGTCGCACTGCCCGTGTTGACGCCGTGCACGGTCTCGACCGATGCCCCCAGGAGGTGCACGCTCGCCCCGAGGTCGGCGGTCACGCGCTGGATCCAGTCGCCGGGAACGGTGGTGGAATCGTAGGTGACGAACCACGTCCGCGTGCCGGCTTCCGGTCCGGCGTGGCCGCGGCGGGGCTGCAGCGAGCGACCGAGGCGGGAGCCGTGCGAGGTCAGCAGGTCCACGAGGCTGCCCTGCTCCACGATCCTCCCGTGGTCGAGCCGGGCGACGGTATCAGCGACCTGACGCACCGTGTCCATGTCGTGGGTGATGAACACGACCGTGAGATCGAGGTCGTCGCGCAGTTCGCGGACGAGTCCGACGACGGAGCGCGTGGTGTCCGGGTCCAGCCCGGACGTGGCTTCGTCGGCCAGGAGGATGGAGGGACGCAGCGCGAGCGCCCGGGCGATGCCGACGCGCTGGGCCTGCCCGCCGGAGAGCTGGAACGGGTAGTGGCCCGCCTTGTCGGTGAGTCCCACCCGCTCCAGCAGTTCACCGACCCGGCTCCTCGTCTCCTGCGGAGTCACTCCGAGGAAGTCGAGGGGCAGGGCGATGTTCTCGGCGGCCGTGCGGCGGCTGAGCAGGCTCGAGGACTGGAAGACGGTGCCGATCCGGCGCCGGGCGTCGCGGAGGCGCTTCTCGGGCAGGCCGGAGAGGTCCTCACCGTTCACGACGACGGACCCCGACGTGGGGCGTTCGAGGAGGTTGATGCACTGCGCGAGGGTGCTCTTGCCGGCACCGCTCGGGCCGACCACGGCGGCGATCCGCCCGGTGGGCACCTCGAAGTCGAGGTGGTCGAGCACGGTGACGGCGGCGTCGCCGCGGCCGTAGGTCTTGGTCAGGTGTCTCAGCGAGATCATGGGGTTCCTCGGGAAGGTCGAACGGGTCGGGAGGGGCTGGAACGCAAGCGTCGCGGGCGTCGCGGGTGCGCGGCCGGAGGGGTGCGCCAGGGGCGGGCGGGAGCGGGGTGTCGCGGAGGTGCCGCCGGACGGGTTCGTCAGGG
>NZ_JBQEMM010000016.1:0-52874 GCF_053470025.1 Arthrobacter sp. CP30 | reverse complement strand
ACAACCTCAATGGGCGTGACGCTCGTGATTGTGATGCCGCAGCGCGCTCTGCCGGCGGCCGACGACCTCACTTCAGCGTTCGATCAGATCAGTTCGAACGCAGCGAGTAGAGGCACTCGTCAACATATGTTGACATAAGATAAATTATCGGCAATTTCTGACGGTGCCGGTGAGCGCTCTTTGTCCACATGTCAGACATTCAAGGGTTTCCGCCATGCGATCAGCCGTTGCTAATTTCGGTCGTCGACGCGCCGGATCTGGCTGGCGGAGCCGACATGTCCGGATACGGGGCCGACCTCCGAAAGCTTGTTGTGTTCCAGGCGAGCGATGTTGCTGCGAGCACTCCGCCGATCATTACCAGACCGAAGGATCCGAGGCCGATCATCAGGATGATCATGATGTGTAGTGCAGCGGCGAGAATAAATGCGAGGCGTTGCCATGATCGGGAGCAGAGGATCAGCACTGCGATTGCTAGCTCCGTAATCATCGTGCCCCAGGTGGCGGCGACCGCGAGCAGGGGAATCGCGGTTACCTCACGCATCAGGCTGGCAAGCGGCCCCGTCACACCGAAGTACTCCATGCGCGTTACGTAGTAGACCGCCGAGCCGTCCTGCCACGCTTCTACGGACATTTTAGAGATGCTGCTGTTGAGGTAGATGTATGCCATTTGGACGCGGAGAAGCCAATGTGCAGCCCAACTCAACCCATAAAGGCGTCCTCCAAAGCTGTCTGGTTCACGGGACCGCGACCATGCCCAGTACCTGGTGTCCGACAGGGAGATCAGCGCGATGCAAACGGTGATTGCAACCGCAGCCTGATCCCCTCCTTCCGGTAGGTCGATGGCCAGTACGATCGACAGAGCGACGTATAGGTGCACCCAGCTCGTGATGCGGGGGGCGAATCCCAGCACGATGAGGACTAACGCGCCAACGAACAGCCACCTCACCAAGTCCGGTGGAGCCCAACAGAAAGCCGACAGTGACCAAGAGGTAGCGCACCTGGCCAGTGCTGGCTGTTCTCCAACTGGTACGAACATGTTCGAAGTAGGAGTCGTGAGAAGTAGCGATAGCTGAGCAAGAGCCACCAACACTCGCCCTATATCAAAAGCTCTATTGGCTATGTCTGTACTTGTCCCCAAAGATTTGCTGACTGCAGACGTTACGGCACCGATGCGGTCGGCTAGCATGTGACTTCCAAGTGGGATACCCTCTCATCGATTCTCCATCCCGTGTATTCCGCCCGATACGTCCAAGGAACTGGCGCGGTCTCAACGAGGAGAACCTCGCCGCAGATAGTTGGGTCGGGAGAGGAATTAGCGACGGGCGTTACGGGAAGGCTTTCAAAAGCTTCTACTAGACAATCATCTGTTGCCACCAGGTCGGCGCATTCCAGCCATTCCGCATCGGAGAAACTTAGAAGAGCCATTTCCGGACCCTGGGAGCGATGGTCACGAGCGAATCCGAATAGATTCTCCGGGCGTGAGTTGGGGAACTCCGAAGCATTAGCGAGGGTTTGGTCGGCCGACTGGACTACGTAAGCAGTCAGTTCAGGAGAGTCCGGAGGCTTCGTAAAGAATGACCAACTCTGAGGCATAAGCGTTCCGAAAAAAGTACGAACCGGTCCCCCATCCCTAACGGACAGGACATTACTTGGCATCGTGAAGAAGAGCGACAACCCAAAGAGGATTCCCATCACCACTAGTGACACTAGGCCTAGTGCGGTTTGCTTCGAGCCCACGACGGACGAATATCTATCTGCCCCTTTATCGTTCTCTACTAATTTCGTTTCAATATCAGTCACTGAGGCCGGAAGCAATCGTGCTGACCATCGTGTCCTTCTCGATGGTGCTCGGGGCAGATCCCTGCATCTCGGGCAAGTACACGAGATAGATGACCGTCACAGCAACACCGGCGTGGAAACCTGCAACCGCACCGTAGACAACAGCCGCGGCTCCGGCGGCTACGACTGCGGCCGCAGCCAACCACGTGGCTGTCCAGGCCCAGTTGCTCCCGTTCGTGCTGTACACGTCCTTCGACTTCGCTGGCTTCGCGTTGTACACCTTCTGTGCATACGCATTCAGGCTTGTCGCGAACTCTTGGAGTGCCCGATCGACGTGCACGGGTGAGCCACTTTGCAGGTTAGCTGAGATTCGCGCCACGACCTGAGGATGCGCTGCATGGTAATCAGCGATTAGGGCGTTGGCAGCACTTCGATCCGCACCCTCCTCGGCCTGCTTAAAGCCTAGAGAGTCAGCAAGACCCGGGTTGTCCTCGGACACCCGTCCATCGCCGAAGACGAGGAACTGCAGTACTTCATCATCAGAATATTTCGCTACAGGCAGTTCTGTTTCCGCTGCTGTCGCCCGCGATTCGCCGCCCACGACCTGAGTTGCGCTTGCCTGCTGAGTGGCGCCGGTAGCGACGCCGCCGCCACTGATAACCAACGACGTTGTCAGTGCAGCTCCGACAAGCAACTCACGACGAGTCTCCATGTTTCCCCCATGTTCGATACTGACTAATTAATTGTGCTGATTGTAATTAATTGTGCTGATTTTTAGCAGCTTTAGAGGCTGCGATTCCTGAAGTGATGAGCATCGCAATGACCAGGGCGAAGCCCGGCAAGATGATGGTTGCATTGACGACTTGGCTGGGTTCGAAGCCGGTGATGAGTAAGGCGGTTAAGCCGGCGATGGTAGCAACAACTGCTGCAATTGACCCTGCCAACACCCAAGGGGCGCCTGCTTTCTGTCCCCGGCTCCAAGCCTCGTCAGATGACATCGTCGCTTTCGTGCGAATACCGATTGCCCCATTGCGTGAGATTCGATCCTTCCGCAACATCGACGAGAATCCGGCGAAAAGAATTCCGATTAAAATGAAGAAGACCATCGCTACGATGAGCGGAGTAGTAGCCTCGTCCATGCGTCCCCCTGCGTGGTGTTGAGTGATTCCAACGGTCTCATACGTACTCCGGAGATTGCAAGCAAGTAGTCGAAGGTTGAAACTTGCACAATCAGGGACGCACTGTTCATGCAATTGCATGTATTACTTTCCGGCGTGTCAGCAATATGCAGTACTCACCTCGTTGTATGAGTTCGTTTGTCAACGAGACGCTGACCCAGTCCGAGGTATGGGTCCAGAGTTGGCTTGCATCACCCGTATCTGAGAACGCCCAGCCTTTTGTCCTGTCGAACACGCCCTCTGGGTACCTGTCATCCACCAGGGCATCACCCAGTACATCGCGCGTGTCGCCTCCCTGCTAGTCGAAGAGCACGACCGATTCAGGAGGCTGGACAACACCAGGTCGGCCCGGCCCGCTTCGCATGGATACTGATGTCGATCCCGCCCAGGGGGAAAAAGTGGGTAGAGCTACTTGCACGGACTTACAGTCACCGAGCGAACCGGTGCACCTGAGCAACTCGACACGATCGAGATACCTGCCCGAACGTGGGCGGTGATTACTCGCGTCCAAAGTCACGAGACCTGGAGAGCCCCACCTGAGCTGGTTTGCCTCTTTGCCTCTGGGAAAGTTGCGTCTTCACTGCGGCTGAGGGTGGTGTGCCGTTGCTGAGGTCGGTGGCGAGGGCAGCGGCGACGGCTTCCCGTCCGATGGGTGTATCACCGGCCCGTTCCATGAGAGTGTCAGCAAGCTTCGCGCGGCGGTCGCCGGAGTCCCACAATTCCTGCGCATTGGCGGGTGCGTTCTGGGCGTCGACGTCGTTCTGCAAATCGCCGCTGACGACGGCCGCGGCCTGCTGTTCTGCTTCGGTGTGATCGCGCTGTGCTGCTCGATCAACTTGCTCGCCGGCCTGCTCGCCCCCCGGTGAGCCGCTCGCCTGAAGGTACTCCTCGGGTGTCAGCTTGTACTTGGTGCGGATCTCGTCGTGGATGTGTTCGCGGGACAGCCGCGCCATGTCATCGAACGGCTCCCACTGCTGCGCCAGGGCGTACTGCGCGGCGATGTCTTCGGGCTTCGCCCCTTCCCAGAACTGGGGTTGGTGAACCGCGCCGAGCTGGGTACGCATGACTGCCCGTTCGGCCTCGAAACGTTCCTCGAGCTGCTGACGTCTGGCACCCTCGGCCCTGAGCATTTCCTCGTTTCGCTCGGCCCTCTGGCGGGCGAGTATCTCGCTCAATCGTCCCGCCAAAGCCATGGCCGACTGCAGTTGCGGACGGAACATCCCGTCGGCACCGTCTGGTGAGTTGTCGTGCATGATCTATCTCCCCATTTCTCGATCGTGCTTGCCGGCCTTCAGTGCGTTTTTGTGTGCGTCGTGCGGTCATGCGTGAACGCTGGGCTTCGGTCAGTTCTGGGACCGCCTTCTGCGGTACACCGAGACCCGGCTCCGGTGCCACCTGTGGCGCTGCCAGACGCGGCTGGACAATCTCCGGCAGCGGCTCTGCCACAAGGCTCAGGTGCTTGCTTACGGTCTCGTTCAGCAGCTGCACCTCGCGCAGCTCCTTATTGCTCTGCTGCATGTTGTGAAGGGCTCTTATGGTGCGCAGCATCTGGTGCATGATCATCGCCTGGGCGACCGGTGACGGTGCGGTCGATGCGGCGAGCAGGAACGCGGCGGTGCCTGCCATCCGCAGCGGTGGGTTCACCGGTTCGCTGATGGTTACACCGGACCGGTGTGCGGATCGCGCCAGGACGCGCGAGGCGTGCGCGAGCGGTCCCGGCTCGAGCTCGGTGGCCTTCGACCAGGCTCCGAACACTCCGGATGCTTCACGCGCGACGTGCGCCCACGTTTGATGATCCCCGGGGGCAACGGACGACATTGTCTGACGGGCTTTGGCCAGGTCCAGTGCAAGCTTGCGCGCAGCGACTTCATCGACGGCCTGACCACCGATCATCGATACTCGGGCACCTCGTGTCATGTCCGGTGCGTCCCGGTGCACAATCCTCTGCTGACGCTTCGCTGCCCACCATTCCTCGGCTGCTTCCTGCGCTGTCTCCGGGGTATCAGCCCACGCAGTGCGCAATGCTGGCAGGGTCAGATCCTTCGCGAGCTTCCCGCCGCCGAACCATACCGGGTCCATGCCGGCCGGTGGCCGTTCAGCCACCGAGTAACCGGTGACAACGGAACGGCCGCCGTCAGCGAAACGAGCGCTGACGAGTAGTTCCTGGCGGCGTAGCCGGCGCACGAACTCAGCCTCGGAGACGGAAGCGACGGCACTGGGGCGAACAGTCCGCTCGAGGCGATGGCGAGCTGGTTCCTTCGCTCCTCCAACCTGGCGGCCTGCCAGCTGCTCGGCGGGCTTCAGTCCGCGTTCGGAGTGCTGCCCCAGCTCCATGAGGCCGAACTGCTTCTCGAGGTTCCGGGCCGCGCTCTGCGCCTTCGGGAAGTCCGACCAGTCGCTCCACTTCGTGCCGTCCTCGCGCACGCGGGAGGCAACGATGTGAATGTGGTCGTTGCCGGCGGTGCTCCTGCCGTGGTGTACGGCGACCCACTGGCATGCTGCCTTCCCGCTTGCCTCGGTGAACCCCATGTCGTCCATGAACTTCTCCGCCATGTCCGCCCACTCGCGGTCACTGACAGGCCGTTCATCGGCGCGCAGTGACAGGGAGCAGTGCCAGACGTGCTGGTCCATCTCGACGTCATTGATCCGCTTGTTGAGGTCAATTTCCTGTGCCGCGAGAACCGCCGACTGATCGTTGAGCTGTGCGTCCCCAAACCACGCCATGATCGTCGGGCTACCGGCCACAAGGTGCGGATCGGTGTGCTCGTTGCTCTTCCCTGGACCGACCAGGTACTTCATCAGCCCTACGGTGCGAGAGCCCTTCGTGATGTTCGGAATCACGGCTTCAGCTCGTACATCTTCGCTTCGATCTGACGCATCAGCTGGCGCGTCTCCTGCATCGCTGCAGCGGCGTAGTCCTTGACCTCGCCGGTTGCGTTCGCAAGGGACGATCGCGGTCCCTGAGCCCGGAGCGGGCTATCGAACTGTGTGAGAAGGCCGCCGCCGGCGTACCCAAGGCGGTACTGGCCCGCGAGTACGGCATCAGCCGCGAAACCGTGTACGCCTACCTCCGCGCCGGATCCGGTCAGAAGCCCGAGGCTGATCCTGACGGGGAGAACACGTTGCGTGCCCTCATTGAGAGCATGCCCGCCGATACCAGGGAACTTCCTACAGTCACCCCCTACGATAGCTTGCTCTCGGCACCGGCTACGACCCAGAACCCTCCAACTAGATAAGCCTGGCATCTTCCCCTAAATCACACTGCGGGCTGGTGCAGGCGAGTACGAGAACTCGATTCTCACACTCGCCTGCACGGAAGCCGGAATCCCGCGGCTTGCAGTGCAGAGGACTTCGAGAAACGACAGGTGCAAAAAAACTGGCTCTTAAACGGTCGGGGCTGGTCTATAGGGGTGAAGTAGTTGGCGCGCCTCCTGCCCACATGTGCACAGCACAAGCCCCCACGCTTCGCTGCTTGTCCCGCACACACCTGGACAGCAGGAACCAGCCGCCCGCCTGCACATATCCACCATCCTCACCGACACGGTTCGCTTACTTCGAGTGAACGGTGGATGTGCACAGCCTCCTACCAGCACGGTCCTGCATTGGACGAACTAACCCTGCTGGGAGTCAACAGAACCAGCGAGGGCAATGGGCACTTGGGAACGAGGACAGCTGTAGAACTGGTGTTGGTCATCCACCTGGGGGCGGGTGGAGCCCGAAGGGTGAAGCTCAAAGCCGTCCACCTGTGGGTGAGCTGCTACACCTCCTCCTACGCGAAGCCGTACCGCTGACGAAGGAGCGAGTAACCGCCCCTTCGCGATATGCGAACTTCCCGTCCTGCACAACTAGAAAACAGACACCCTGTGCCCCGCTGCCGCTTCTACGCTGGAACCAGACCAGAAAATCGAGGTACTAACAGGCAGGGATTGATGGTGGAGGGCGAGCCTCGCTTCGAGGGTCACAGCAAGAGCATTCTGCAGACACTCCAGAATCAAGGCATCGATCCGTGGGACGTGTGGGTGCGGTACATCGGTCTAACCGGTCGGCTCGACGAGATCGACGTGGAAGCCTTCTTGTATGGGCTGATGCCATTACCGAACCTGGAGCGCATGCTGCTCATGGAAGGCGTGTGCGAACTCCTCGCTGACCTTCAGTAGCGGTCTTCTCTGTCGCTGACTCACCCACAGAGGGCCCGCCCGAGACGCGCCCAAGCTCTTCCGTGTCCCGTGAGGTTCTGTGTTGCAGGACATTTCAGTGCCTATGGCAGTGCGAGGGCGATGGCGGTGATGGTACGGCGCGCGGCGGTTCGGTCGAGTTCTCTGGGCTCGAGCGGGCGGTGGATGAGGCGTCCTTCCACGAATGCGTCTATTGCTTGGGATGCTTCGGCTGAGAAATGGCGCGATAGGGTGACCCGGCTGAGGTCGAGCCACGCTGCCATTAGTTGGCGGGCCCGATCGTTGTGGTTCGAAAATACGTACAGCTCGTAGATCGCTACCAACTCGCCTTCCGATGCGAATGAGTCTCCGCACAGGAGCTCGGTCACGGCATCACAGGCGGCGGATTGATCGTCTGCCGCATCTAGCGCTGCTGCATACCGTGCCGACATTGTGGTCATCAGGGCCTCGAACGCCGAACAGACCACGTCTTCCAGGTCCGTGAAGTAGTAGGTCACCGATCCGAGGGGAACGGCTGCGGCCTCGGCGATTTTGCGGTGGGTGGTGCGGTGGACGCCGTGCGCGGTGATCACGCCGAGTGCGGCCTCCACGATCCGCTCTCGCCGGCCCGTGTCCTTCGGCACACGTTCGCTTCCCATTCGCACTCCTCAGTCGAGAAACCATGATCGCCGACTGTTGTACGTTTGTACACGTGGATCGGGAAGACGTGGTTGAGGACGCATTGCGACGTCGGTGGGCCCTGTGCGCCCTTTTCTTCGTGCCAAGGGTGAGTATCTCGTCGTGGGTGACGAGGACGCCCGACATCCGGGATCTTCTCGGAGCCTCGACGGCGGAGATCGGGCTGGTCCTGTTGGGGCTGGCGGTGGGTTCCATGGTCGGGATCCTGAGCTCAGGTCCTCTTGTCACCCGTTTCAGCACGCGCCCGGTCATGGTGGCTGGTACCGCTTTGATCTTGCTGAGCATGCCCACCATTGGCTTCGGCGCATCACTGGGCCAGAGCGGTGTCGTGACCGCGGGCCTGCTCCTGTTCGGTCTCGGCATGGGAGGCGTCGAAGTCGCCCTCAACGTCGAAGGCGCCGATGTCGAACAAGCGTTGGACAGGCCTGTTCTTCCTGCGTTGCATGGTTCGTTCAGCCTCGGCACGTTCGTTGGCGCCGTCGCCGGGATCGTCTTCACTGCCACCGCTTACCCTGTCCTGAACCATCTCCTCTTCGTTAGCGGCATCGACCTTTTGATCCTTGTCGTCGCCATCCGCCAGATCTCCCTCGGCGTTGGTAGGACAGACCGCGTGGTCGGGGCCTCAGGCGTGGCGCCCGATGGTGGACTGGGTGCGCTGTTGCGCGATGGGCGCCTTCTGATCATCGGTGCGGTGGTGCTGGCCATGGCTTTGGCCGAAGGGACCGCGAACGATTGGCTGCCCCTGGTCATGGTCGACGGACACGGCTTCGACGCTGCCCTTGGGTCGGCGATCTACGCGGTGTTCGCCGCGTCCATGACCGTCGGACGATTCAGCGGCGGCTGGTTCATCGCACGCTACGGCCGCGCCGCGGTGCTCTGCGTGAGCGCTATCGCGGGCGCCGCGGGGCTCGCAGTGGTGATCTTCGTCGACAACCAGGTCGCCGCCGGCGCCGCCGCCGTCCTGTGGGGACTCGGCGCTTCGCTCGGATTCCCGGTTGCGCTCAGCGCAGCCGGCGCCTCTGGTCCGCACAGCGCCGCGCGTGTCTCCTTCGTTGCAACACTCGGATACGTCGCGTTCCTCGTCGGACCTCCCGTCCTCGGGTTCCTCGGCGAGCACTACGGTCTGCGCAACGCGCTCATCGTGCCCCTTGCACTGGTCGTGACCGCAGCATTTTTCGCACCCCACATCGCTTCGCGTCGCAAACAACTCCAGGACTCGAGCACTCGATGAGGAGGCGCCGCATGAACCACGCGTGGGCACGGCATCACGTTAGCCTGATCACATGACGGTAAATATCCCCAGCATTCAGACCCCGTTCCGGCCGTTCCCAGAGGACCGCTGGTCGGTGGATACGGGCTCAGGCAGTATCAGTGTGTCCAGCATTCCGGGTACCGACATCTTCACCGACCCGGGCGGCGACGACGGCGGCCAGGTCACGTCGTCGACGCTGCACAACGCTGCAACCCTGCTGACCGATGCCCCAGCCGGTGACTTCCAGCTCAGCGCGCGCGTCCGCGTCCGCTTCTCAGGCACGTTCGATGCCGGCGTGCTGTTCCTGCGCCACGACCGCGAGACGTGGGCGAAGCTTTGCTTCGAGTTTTCGCCCCGTGGGGAGGGCATGATCGTCAGTGTCGTCAACAATCGTGTGTCCGACGACGCCAACGCCTTCACCGTTGACGGCGACCACGTGCACCTGCGTGTATCCCGGAAGGGGAAGGTCTTTGCCTTCCACGCGTCCGTGGACGGCGAACGGTGGCTGCTGATCCGTGCGTTCTCGCTCCCCAACGGCCACAAACCCTTGGAGATCGGATTCGAGGCCCAGTCGCCCCAGAGTGAGGGCTGCGACGTCGTCTTCGACGAACCACGCCTCGTCGAGCACACGATCTCCGACTTCCGCGACGAGTCCTAAACCACCGTTATTCCCTCTAGGTGTAGCCCGAAGGAGATCGAACTCCTCGACGACAACACCTATCGGACGACCACGGATGGAACCGACACCACCGGCCGCCACCACTAGTACACGGCCGGCCGGTGAGCTGATCGCCAAGTCGGCAATCAACGAATATAGCTAGCAAGAGGAAGGGGCGCTACATCAGCAGCGCCCCTTCCTCTTGCTGTACCGCGTGTAGGTGCACGAATCGGTATCGAACTCAGGACGGCTCGTCACAGGTCTTGGTCTATGCCAGGCCGATACTGCAGTGGAGGAAGTGTGCCTGCAGCAACGGGAGTCTTACCGAACGACGATGACGTTGCCCTTGGTGTGATGCAGGACGGCGTGGACTGTCGATCCGAGTCGGGCGCCGAGCGTGTTGCGGCCTTTTGCTCCAAGCACGACGCAGGACGCGGTGCGGGCCCGTTCGATGATTGCTCCCGGCGTCGAGGTGGCCGTCGTCGCTTCCTCGGCAACAACGAGGTTCGTGTCGGTCGGCAGCAGGTTCAAGGCTTGCTGGATGATGGGGTCGCGTTCAGCGTCGGCGGCGACGTCCGCCACGTGCCGGCGGTGGGGCAGTACGTGAAGGAGGTGAAGGGACTGATCCGAGGTCTCCGCTAACGCCGCAGCCTGAAGCACTGCGCGGTCACTTTCCGGTGATCCATCTACGGCAACCAGAACACTGTCCTGGGCGGGCTGGTCCTCGCGCACGACCACGATCGGACAGGATGCACTAGCTGCCAGGTGGAGGCTGACGGACCCCACGAGCAATCCCACGAAACCACCCAGGCCGCGAGTACCCGTGACGAGCAACGATGCCTCCGCTGAAAGTTTGGACAGTACCTCAGACGGAATTCCAGCGAGAAGGCGTTGCATGACCTCGAGGTCGGGCGCTGTCTGTGCGGCGAGCTCAACGCCTTCAGCAAGGGTCTTCTCCGCTTCGTGCTGCAGACCGCTGTCCTTGATGCCCTCTACCGGGCCGAGATTCTGGGTGAAGAGCGACCATGCCGAGCAGTGGGCGACGAGCAGAGGAAACCCGATCGCTGAGGCATGCCGGGCCGCCCAACGTACCGCCCGCTGGGATCCGTCGGACCCGTCGTAACCGACGATGACCGGCTTGGATGTGCTGTTGCTGGTGTTCATGGTGATACTCCTATGTCGGGTTGCTGCAGTGCCTTGAGTGAGCTTTCACGTGCCGCGTCCGATAACAGCCAGGTACCCCAGTGTGCGCCCTGTCCCTTCGATGCCCTAGGGCGCAGGTAGCGCGGCAAGTGGTACGACGAGTAGCGCGGTAGGAGGCGCAGCGGAAGGATGATGGCCCTTTGAACGCGCAAAAGACGCACCTAAAGCACGCAGCGAGACGGGGCAAGAATGGGCCTTCTGGTCATCAGCCGTCAACGGGTGCTCCCTCAAATCAGGAGTGCTTACCGGCGGGGTCGCCTCCATCGCTGTCGCCGGCCTGGCTCGTGACTGTCGTCAGCAGAAACACAGAATCCTCTAGTGCCTCCACGCCGTGGCGCACATGAGTCAGAGCGACGATCTCCCCGGCGCCTACCTCAGACTGGTCCTGCCCGGTGACACGCACCCGTCCCTGAAGAAGGTACATGCTCGCAGCAGGTGGTGAGTTGTGCTCGGCCAGAACCTGGCCCGCCTTGAGCCCAAGAATCGTCTGACGAAGCGGCCCGTCGTGAATGAGGATCGCAGCCGACCGGCCCTTCTCGGTGGTCATAGCTTCCTGTAAGACCTTCGCCGCAGCCCTCTCAACATTGGGCATAATGCCTCCTACACGTCGTTGTGTTCTCTCGATGCCCCTGGCAAGCGCAACATTACGGGCACGCCCATCAAGAAAAGGCACTCCGCCACCTGCCCCGTCCCGGCGTCTCAAAAACCTAAAGCTTCATGAGACATTCGTACCGAATCAGGCACGGTGCCACCGCTCCCTGATACTGCGCGCTTTTCCTTGTCTCATAAACCTGCCTCGCCGTGTCTTGCCTCAGTAATGGCTGCCTTCGGGGTTTATGAGTCAAACCGGCTGAATGAGGCGACTCCAGGCACACCAGGGCTGGCACGTCGAGCTTGGACGCCCAGCGGTGACTCAACGCCTTCGTGCCGGAACTCGATGGGGTAAGGCTGTGCCGCAACGACATCTTTTCCGGGCTAGCCTTCCGGCAGGCCCGATCAGATGTCACAAATCCGTGCAGCAGGCTCTACAGCCTCAGCATGCAGGAACGGGTCCTAGGATCACCGAATGGACGCCTTTGACGTGACGGTCGAGAATGAAGTGTTCCGGGTCCGCGAGCGACGCCAACCAGGCGGCGGCCTGTCCTACGATTTCCTGTGGGTCAACGGGCCAGCCGGCGGGACCTACGGCTTCACCATCGGACGGTCCACTACCGGCACAGCAGGAGATACTTCGGACGACGCGGCCCGCATGACGCGGGAAGAGTTGGTGGCGCAGGTACAGGGCTTCGTTGAGCACGTGTATGAACCTGGAGGACTGGGTGAGACCTGGCCGGATCATGTCCCTGCCCGCAACCGCTTCTGACCATGAGTCCGTCTCTGATCAGGAGTAGATGTTTCTGTGCTGCTACGGCAGTCTTGCGGCTTCTTCGTCGGTGAGTTCGATCGTGTCGCCGTTGTCGCCGAGCCAGTAATGCGCTCGTTCACCGGCATCTGGCCGTGGCCGCATGATGAGGGTGTAGGTCGCACCACCGTGGACTTTTGCCGCGGGGAGGCGGTCGGAGTCGCGGGCGGCGTGGCGGTCGATTGAAAAGGCTTTCGTGAGACTGCCTGCTGCTGCGCCGAGGAAGATATAACCGGCGATGATCAGCCCTCGATAGACCGGGTCTCCCACCACGTCAGCGAGAACCGTTCGTCCAGCGAAGATCAAGACTGCGACCACGACACACAGTGCGGCGACGATGAACCACGAGGAACGCCCTGTCGTCACGGAGATACCCCTACTACTTGACGTGTTGATGATCCTGGCCACAGCGGGGAGTCGCCCCCATGCTGCATACGAGCCCCAGAAGGGTGCCTTGGTGCATGGGTTCGTCCGCCATGCCACGCGTGCGGAGAAGGGCCCACTTCGTGAACGAAGAAGACCCTTCTCATGCTCTCGTCCGACTAGGGATGTCAACAAGAACACCCAACAGCGTAAGTGAAAGCACCGCGTGCGTGGTGTACGACGCGCGTCCTGTCATCGACGTCTTGAACGCTCACCTCCGAGGCGCGCCGTCTCCTCAAGGATGCCTTTGACTCATGCTCGTTCCGTAGGTCTCCGAGTTGGTGTGGGCTCGCATGTGAGGATGACGTATGGATTCCGTTGAGGTTCGCGCAGAACGTCTGTCCTTCACCCGGTACGTGATGAAGGACAGGGCCCCTATCTCAGTCCTGTTCCCTTCCGGATCCTCAGTGAGCACGTGTGGCATCTACATCCTCGAGTTTGCCACCGGGGAGAGATATGTAGGTCAGACGAAGAATCTGGTGTCGAGGTATGTCGAGCATGCACGTCATCACGGCGACATCGTCGCCCTCCAGTTCGCCGTGTGCCCTCAGGCTCATCTCGACCAGTACGAGCGTGCGATCATCCACCGTGAACAAAGCGCTCATAGTCTCCGTAACCTCATGCTCACCAATAGGCCCGGTGGTAACGGGGACTTGGAAGTAACGGTCGCGGAAGCGCTCAGTGTGAATCTCCCCTGGCTCAGAGCGGATCGAGTCACCACCCGATCCGAACCCGATGCATCGAAAAATGGACGATTTTGGTCCTTGAGCAGACACCCGCACTACCCGCAGATACGAGAACATCTCGCTCGGTACGTCCACGAGACAATTCCTGACCCCACCAGAACTGCAGGGCTTCTCTGGTCGCTGACTGCTCTTCCTTCAACTTCGAAGGCCACGGGACGCCGGCGACTCCTGACCTTAAACTGCGGATCGGTCGAGACCCTCTTCCTCACCGAGTACTCCAATCCTCAGGGTGACCAGGACGTGGTGTGGAGCATCAACCTCGGACCTGACGCTCCAGCGAAAACCCTTCGCGTCCTTCACCAGCGGTGGCCGCGCCACTTTACGCACGAAAGCAGCCAGCACTACAGAAGTGTTGGTCCGTTGACGTCGGTTGATTGTCGAGGTCAGTCAGCCGTAGGAGGGGTCCTCGCACAAGCGGATCTGCTGGATGCCGCGTACCAACTGAACCTCACGCTGATGCGGCGAGCTAGAACCATCTATACCAAACATCACAATGAAGCTTTCTCCGCTGATGTCATCCGGGAAGCTGCAGAATTAGCACGAGGCGAGTGAGCCTTGCTACCTGCTCCTCCACCAAGCCCCGGGAGGGTGCACCTAGGCCGGGGCCTTCGTAGTTCTAAGATGCTGACCTACGCGCGCATTATCTGGTGACACCAGGTGAACGCTGTCCTTGGGCCGCCTGCCAGTGGAAGCGACCTCATCGTTCAGGGCGGTTTTCGATTCCAGCTGACTCAGATTTAGATCCACCGCGGGAGCCACGCTTCCCGTCTAAGCACTTCCGATCGTCAAATACCTATACACCGTCGCCCGGCTGGCCCCGATGATCTTCCCAATATCCGCCGGTGCTACCCCTTGAGATTTCAGATCATAGGCCCGTTTGACCTTCGCATGGTCCGCGGTGACTTCCCGTCGACCAGCTTTCCTCCCATGCTCCGCAGCTGCAGCCATACCTGCCCGTGTCCGCTCAGCCAGTTGATCACGCTCTAGCTGCGCAAAAGCAGACATCACCGTCAGCATCGCCCTACCCATCGAACCGGTCGTACTGATGCCCTCAGTAACACTCCGGAAGCGCACTCCCCTGTGCTCCAAATCATCGATGAGGGCCAGCAGGTTCCGGGTGTTGCGTCCCAACCGGTCCAACTTCCACACCACCACCTCATCTCCCTCCCTCAAGTGGTCCAGCAGCTTATCCAGCTCCGGCCGGCTCGCCCTCGTCCCACTCACCCCGTGATCGGTAAAAACCCGCCCACACCCAGCCGCTTTCAAAGCCGCATGCTGCAGATCCGCGTTCTGCTCCAACGTGCTGACCCTCGCATACCCAATACTTCCCACGCTCACGCCTCCCATACTCAACAAACGCCACTTTCCCCGTTGATGAGAATATGCCTAGTGAGACACATTGCTGGGACGCCACGCCACTTCCAACTCCCCCGCGGACACTGAACACCACCGACCGACCGCCGACCCCAGCCGTAAGTCCAGTCAAACGATCCTTCGCAAGAACGGTCGTTTGTGGTGCTCGGGCGTTAAGACCGCGTAGAGATTTTGGGCTTCGCTGTGAGGAAAGCGTAAGGATCGGCTTTTCGGTCTGGTTCGGGGTGTGTACTCAAGCTCGTGCCTTCCAGGGCACCCGTTCGGCAGGAAGCCGGCGGCCCGAAGTGCACTATCCCGTCTAATGGAGTTCCTCGTGCTTGACGTCGTTTATCTCGTGGGTGTCGTTGCCCTGTTCAGTGTGGTTGCCCTGATCGCTCGGGCGGTGGAGAAGCTGTGATCGTCTTCAACCTGATTGCGCTGGTCCTAGGCATCGCGGCCCTGGGTTATCTGGTCTACGCGCTCGTGCGCCCGGAGCGTTTCTGATGACCCTCGCCGCGGCTCTTCTGCCGCTGTTGACTGTTATCGTCGTCCTCGCCCTGCTGTACCGCCCGTTGGGTGATTACATGGCGCGGACCTTCACCAGCACGAAGGATCTCTGCGTGGAGCGGGGGTTCTACCGCGTGCTAGGCGTTGAACCGGCGTCGCACCAGTCGTGGCGCTCCTACCTGACCGGGGTGCTGGCTTTCTCGGCCGTGAGCGTCCTCCTCGTGTACCTGCTGCAGCGCACGCAGGCCCTGCTGCCCTACTCGCTCGGACTGCCGGCCGTCCCGGAGGGCCTGGCGTTCAACACGGCCGTCTCGTTCGTGACCAACACCAACTGGCAGTCCTACTCGCCGGAGGTCACCATGGGCTACGCCGTGCAGATGGCGGGCCTGGCGGCGCAGAACTTCGTCTCGGCCGCCGTCGGACTCGCGGTCGCCGTCG
Organism: Arthrobacter sp. CP30; assembly: GCF_053470025.1. Lineage (NCBI taxonomy): Bacteria > Bacillati > Actinomycetota > Actinomycetes > Micrococcales > Micrococcaceae > Arthrobacter > Arthrobacter sp. CP30. Next base: position 37,082 of record NZ_JBQEMM010000016.1, on the reverse strand, counting down.
CGTTCGTGCGCGGCTTCGTGGCTCGTCGCAGTGCGACGCTCGGGAACTTCTGGGTGGATCTCACTCGCGCTCTCCTCCGCGTCCTCCTGCCGGGCGCGGTCATTGCGGCCCTGATCCTCCTCGCCGGCGGCGTGATCCAGAACGTCAACGGCTTCACGACCGTCACCACTATCACCGGCGGCGAACAGGTCATCCCGGGCGGCCCGGTGGCCTCGCAGGAGGCCATCAAGATGCTGGGGACCAACGGTGGAGGGTTCTTCAACGCCAACTCGGCGCATCCCTTCGAGAACCCCTCACCGTGGACCAGCGTGTTCCAGGTCATCCTCATGCTGGCCATCCCGTTCAGCCTGCCGCGCACTTTCGGCACAATGATCGGACAGCGCCGGCAGGGCTACGCCATCCTCAGTGCGATGTCCGTGATCTTCCTGCTGTCACTGACCGCGGTGACCCTGGCCGAACTGGCGGGGAACGGCACCGCCCCGCAGGCCGCGGGAGCCGCCATGGAGGGCAAGGAGCAGCGCTTCGGGATCGTCGGATCCGTCCTGTTCGGTTCTGCCAGTACGCTCACCTCCACCGGCGCCGTGAACTCGATGCATGACAGCTACACCGCGATCGGCGGGATGCTCCCGATGATCAACATGATGCTCGGCGAAGTCGCACCGGGTGGGGTGGGCTCGGGCCTGTACGGCATGCTGATCCTCGCGGTCGTCACCGTGTTCATCTCCGGACTCCTCGTCGGAAGGACGCCCGAATACCTGGGCAAGAAGATCGGCGCCCGCGAGATCAAGCTCGCGAGCCTCTACATCCTCACCATGCCCACCCTGGTCCTCGCCGGGACGGCCCTGAGTTTCGCCGTCCCTGCCCTCCGCGAGGACATCGACGGCACCTCGATCCTTAACCCCGGGCTTCACGGCCTGTCCGAGGTGCTGTACGCGTTCACGTCGGCCGCCAACAATAACGGCTCGGCGTTCGCGGGCCTGACGGCGAACACACCGTGGCTGAATACCGCGCTCGGTGTGGCGATGCTGCTGGGTCGCTTCGTGCCCATGGTCTTCGTCCTCGCCCTCGCAGGCGCGTTCGCCGCCCAAGACCGGGTTCCCGCCACCGCCGGCACCCTGCCCACGGACCGCATCCAGTCCACCACCCTCCTCGTCGGCGTCACCGTCGTCGTCACCGCCCTCACCTTCTTCCCCGTGCTCGCACTGGGTCCCCTTGCCGAAGGACTGCTCTAGACCATGTCCACCACCACCAAAACACCCGCCGTCAGCGACAGCGCCACCCGTCCGCCCACATCCCCACAAAAGGCCTCTGCGTTCTCCGCCGGACAGCTTGTTCAAGCCCTGCCGGGCGCGTTCCGCAAGCTCGATCCACGGGAGATGTTCCGCACGCCAGTCATGTTCATCGTCGAGGTGGGCGCGGTCCTCATCACCGCCATCGCCATCGCCGAACCGTTCATCGGCGGACCCGAGGCCTCGGGCGGCAGCGACGTCCCGGCGTCGTTCTCCTGGCTCATCGCCATCTGGCTATGGCTGACAGTTGTGTTCGCGAACCTCGCCGAGTCCGTCGCGGAGGGCCGCGGCAAGGCTCAGGCCTCCAGCCTCCGCCAGGCACAGACGGGCACGACGGCACGCGTGGTCCGAGATTATGCGCCCGACACCGATCCCGGTGCCCACCGCGCCCTGATCGCCGACGTCCCGTCCTCGGGCCTGGTGCTCGGGGACATCGTGGTGATCGAGGCAAACGGCCTCGTGCCGGGCGACGGCGAGATCATCTGGGGCATCGCCTCGGTAGACGAGTCCGCCATCACCGGCGAATCCGCTCCCGTCGTGCGCGAGTCCGGCGGTGACCGCTCCGCGGTGACCGGCGGGACGCGTGTCCTGTCGGACCGGATCGTCGTGCGCATCACAAGCCGGCCCGGTGACACCTTCGTGGACCGTATGATCCGCCTGGTGGAGGGCGCCGAACGCCAGAAGACCCCCAACGAGGTGGCGCTGAACATCCTGCTCGCCACCCTCTCCATCGTCTTCACCGTCGTGGTACTCACCGTCAATCCGATCGCCAGCTCCTCCAACGTCGCGGTCAGCGTGCCCGTCCTCGTGGCGCTGCTCGTCTGCCTGATCCCCACGACCATCGGCGCACTGCTCTCCGCGATTGGCATCGCCGGCATGGACCGGCTAGTGCAGCGCAACGTCCTGGCCATGTCCGGCCGCGCGGTCGAAGCAGCGGGCGATGTCACCACCCTGCTGCTCGACAAGACCGGCACCATCACCTACGGGAACCGGCGGGCGAGTGAGTTCATTACCGTCGCCGGGTCCGACCGCCACGAGTTGATCGCGGCTGCCGCGCAGTCCTCGCTCAGTGACCCGACACCAGAGGGCACCTCGATCGTGGACCTCGCGGTCACCGAGGGCTTCATCCGCGAGGAAGTGGACGGAGGGGTCGTTCCGTTCTCCGCGCAGACGAAGATGAGCGGCGTCGACTTCGTGAACGGTTCGAGTGTCCGGAAGGGCGCTGGTAGCGCCGTCCGTAAGTGGGTCACCGCCGCCTCGGGAGTCGTCGCTGCGGAGCTCGACGAGGCGGTGGACCGCATCTCCCAGCTGGGAGGGACTCCGCTCGTGGTCGCCGTCCGGGATACCACCGGTAAGGCCCGCGTCCTCGGCGTTGTGTACCTCAAGGACGTCGTGAAGGAAGGACTTCCCGAGAGGTTCGCGGAGCTCCGCACCATGGGCATCCGCACCGTCATGATCACCGGCGACAACCCGCTCACCGCCAAGGCCATCGCGGAGGAGGCCGGCCTGGACGACTACCTCGCCGAGGCCACACCCGAGGACAAGATGCGCCTCATCCGCAAGGAACAGGAGGGCGGGGCGCTCGTCGCCATGACCGGCGACGGCACAAACGACGCCCCGGCCCTCGCACTCGCGGATGTCGGGGTCGCAATGAACACCGGCACCTCCGCGGCCAAGGAGGCCGGGAACATGGTGGACCTCGACTCCGACCCCACGAAGCTCATCGACATCGTCCGCATCGGCAAGCAGCTGCTCATCACGCGCGGGGCCCTGACCACCTTCTCCATCGCGAACGACGTCGCGAAGTACTTCGCGATCATCCCAGCCATGTTCATCGGGGCGTTCCCGGCCCTCGCGGCACTCAACGTCATGCAGCTGCATTCGCCGTCCTCGGCGATCCTCTCCGCCGTGATCTTCAACGCGCTGATCATCATCGCGCTGATCCCGCTCTCGCTGAAGGGTGTGAAGTACCGGGCGGCCCCGGCGTCGAGCACCCTGAACCGGAATCTGCTCATCTACGGTCTCGGTGGGATCATCGCCCCGTTCATCGGCATCAAGGCCATCGACCTCCTGTTGTCCTTCATCCCCGGTTTCTGATCGTCCACCCCTGCCCTATCACCGCAAAGGCCCGTCATGAGTTCTTCTCGTAGTACCGCCCGCCAGCTCGGCACCGCCGTCCGGGCCCTCATCGTCCTGACCCTCGTCCTCGGCATCGGCTACCCGCTCGCCATCACAGGCATCGGCCAGCTGGCACTGAACGACCGCGCCAACGGGCAGCCGCTCATCCTCGACGGCGCCGCCGTCGGGTCCGCCCTGATCGGCCAGGGGTTCACCGACGCCGACGGCGCGGCCCTTCCTGAGTGGTTCCAGTCCCGTCCGTCCGCGGCCGGGGATGGGTACGACGGCGGCGGGTCCAGCGGCAGTAACCTCGGCCCCGAGAACCCCGACCTTGTCACGGCCGTCGAGGAGCGGCGGGCCGCCGTCGCCGAGCTCGAAGGCGTGAATCCGGCCACGGTTCCCGCAGATGCGCTCACAGCATCGGCGTCGGGGCTCGACCCGCACATCAGCCCCGCGTACGCGCAGCTGCAGGTGGCGCGCGTGGCCGCTGAACGTGGACTTGACGAGGCCGACGTCGAAGCCCTCGTGGGGGAGAACACGCAGGGCCCCGACCTCGGCTATCTCGGAGAGGCCTCGGTCAACGTGGTCGAGTTGAACATGGCCCTCGCGCAGCTGGACACTTAGGCCCATGACACGAGGCCGATTGAGGGTGTTCCTGGGAGCGGCACCCGGGGTGGGCAAGACCTACACGATGCTCGAGGAAGGCCGCCGGCTCCGTGGTGAGGGACGCGACGTCGTCGTCGCCGTCGTCGAGACGCACGGGCGTCGCGCCACTGAGGCCATGGCCGACGGGCTCGAGGTGCTGCCGCGCCGGACCGTGAATCACCGCGGCGTGCACCTCACCGACCTCGACCTCGAGGGTGTCCTGGCACGTCGCCCCGAGATCGCGCTCGTCGACGAACTCGCCCATACCAACGCGCCGGGAACCGGGCATGAGAAGAGATGGCAGGACGTCGAGGCGCTGCTCGACGCCGGGATTGACGTCATGAGCACCATCAACGTCCAGCACATCGAGTCCCTCAACGACGTCGTGGAACGCATTACCGGCGTGCCCCACCGGGAGACCATTCCCGATGAGGTGCTCCGGAGGGCCGACCAAGTGGAGGTGGTGGACCTGGCACCGGAGGCTCTGCGCGGGCGGCTCTCCAGTGGCTGCATCTATCCGTCGGGGCGAATCGACGCCGCGCTGTCCAACTATTTTCGGGTCGGCAATCTCACTGCGTTACGCGAACTCGCGCTCCTGTGGCTCGCCGACGAGGTCGACAGCGCACTGCAGCGGTACCGCGCCGAACAGGGCATTGACGACAAGTGGGAGGCACGCGAGCGGGTCGTCGTCGCGCTCACCGGCGGGCCGGAGGGCCGCACGCTGCTCCGCCGCGGGGCGCGGATCGCCTCGCGGTCCGCGGGAGGCCAGCTCCTGGCCGTGCATGTGACGAACCAGGACGGCCTGCGCGACGCCGATCCGGCAGAGCTCGCCGCCCAGCGGGCCCTCGTGCAAAAGCTCGGTGGTACCTACCACGAAGTGGTGGGCGATCAGACGTCAAAGGCCCTCGTGGACTTTGCCAAGGGCGCCAACGCCAGCCAGCTCGTCATCGGCGTCAGCCGACGCTCACGTCTTGCGGCGCTGTTCACCGGGCCTGGGATCGGCGCCACGGTGATCCGGGAGTCGGGCGAGATCGACGTGCACATGGTCACTCATGCGGCGGCCGGCCGCAGGTTCGCGCTGCCGCACGCCGGCGGGGCACTGTCGTGGCGGCGTCGGGCGCTCGGTGCCCTGGTGGCTCTGGTCGGCGGTCCGCTGCTGACACTGCTGCTGACACTTCTCCAGTCTGAGGAGTCCATCACCGGGGACGTCCTCAGCTACCAGCTGCTGGTGATCGTGGTCGCCCTGATCGGCGGCATCTGGCCCGCGCTGTTCGCCGCCGTCCTATCCGGGCTGACACTGGATTTCTTCTTCATCGACCCGGTCCGAACTCTCACCATCGGCGAGCCGGCGCACTTCACTGCGCTCATTCTCTACATCGTCAACGCCGTCCTGGTCAGCTACGTCGTCGATCAGGCTGCGCGTCGCACCCGGGCAGCGTCGCGCGCCGCCGCTGAATCCGAGCTACTCGCGACCATAGCGGGAGGGGTGCTCCGCGGGCAGGACACGCTGCAGGCACTGGTCACCCGGACCCGGGAGGCCTTCGGGCTCGACACCGTACAGCTGCGGCTGGCCGACGGGACCCTGCTGAGCAAGGCCACCTCCCTGCCCCCATCGCCCGGGCAGGCCGATCCAGTAACTGTCCCCGTGGGCGAACGTGCAGTCCTGGAACTCGTTGGCCGGCCTCTGGCAGCTGCGGACAGGAGACTCCTCGCCGTCATCACAACCCAATTGGACACAGCCCTCGAGTACCGGGATCTGTCCCGGGCCGCGAGTAAAATAGGCCCCCTCGCCGAGGCCGACCGGGTACGCACGGCCCTGCTGGCCGCCGTCGGGCACGATCTCCGCCGCCCCCTCACCGCCGCAACCACTGCCGTCACAAGTCTCCGATCAGCCAACATCACCTTTTCCCCGCACGAGCAGGGCGCACTCCTGGAGACCGCCGAACAGAGCCTCGGAACCCTGTCGAACCTCGTGACCGACCTGCTCGACGCCAGCCGTATCCAGGCCGGAGTGCTCGGCATCGTGCTGGAGTCCATGCGGCCCGAAGACGTCATCCTCCCCGCACTTGAGGAGCTCGACCTCGGCCCGGGTGAAATCGAACTCGACTTACCTGCCGAGCCGCAGCTACTCCTTGCCGATGCCGTCCTGTTGCAGCGCGTGCTCGTGAACCTGCTGTCCAACGCCATCCGATACGCCAGCCACGGGGAACCACCGGTACTGTCGGTGAGCGATTTCGGCGGGCGAACAGAACTACGCATCATCGACAGCGGACCCGGCATCCCGGACAACCGGAAAGACCAGGTACTCATGCCCTTTCAACGGCTGGGAGACACCGACAATGACACCGGCCTCGGGCTTGGTATGGCCCTTTCTAAGGGCTTCGTCGAAGGCATGGGCGGTCGGCTGAGCCTCGAAGACACCCCCGGGGGCGGACTTACCTCCGTGGTATCACTGCGGCGCGCACCACAACCGGACGAGGCACTACACGCTGGGAACAGTGTCGGAGCGGCATGAAAGTCCTCATCGCCGACGACGACCCGCAGATCCTGCGGGCACTCAACATCACGTTCACGGCGTCGGACTACGACGTCGTCCCAGCCGCCGATGGGGCTGCAGCCCTGCGGCGCGCGGCCGAGCACCACCCCGACATCGTGGTGCTGGACCTCGGCATGCCCCATCTCAGCGGCATCGACGTCATTCATGGGCTGCGCGGCTGGAGCACGGTACCGATCCTCGTGATCTCCGGGCGGACGGACTCGATCGATAAGGTGCAGGCACTCGACGCCGGGGCGGATGACTACGTCACCAAACCGTTTCTCACGGACGAGCTGCTCGCCCGGGTGCGGGCCCTCACCCGGCGGCGCCTACCCGCACAGGATGAAGCAGTCATGAGCTTCGGAGACGTGCGCGTGGACCTTGCCGCCAAATCCGTGACCAGGACCACCGACGGCACCTCCATCCACCTCACGCGCACCGAATGGCGGCTGTTCGAAGCGTTGCTGCTGAATGCCGGGCGGCTTGTAGCCCAGGAGAACCTGCTGACCGAGGTATGGGGTCCGGAGCATGTCCGCGACTCCGGGTACCTCCGCCTCTACATCCGTCAACTGCGTAAAAAACTCGAGCCGGACCCGAGCACACCCCGATACCTACTGACAGAAGCGGGAATGGGATACCGGTTCATCGGGAACGGCCCCTAATCGCATGGCAACTGAGACAGTGGAGCTGCTCTTCAACAGGTAAGGACGGGATGACTCCACCAATCTCCTGCCCGAACAGCGCGAAAGCCCCCTGAATGGTGAACAGACCGCAGCGGAAGCCACTGACGGGAGTATCAAGAACGTGTGGGACGCGAGAGGGGTGCTACCCATCGGGCAGCACCCCTCTCGCCTTTCCCTGATGCGTCCGGCCCGGCACTACCTGTGAGCCTCAGAGGGTGCCGGTCAGGACGGGAGGGAGCTAGATGCGGTGTGCACCATCGGCGCCACCGCTGGTGCGGCGAGTGGTCTGAGCCTTGGCCTGCTGTGCCTTGCCCTTGAGCTGCTGACCAGCCGACGGTGCAGCGTCAGCGTGAGCCTTGATCTTGGGGGCTTCCTCCTCGGCCTTGTTCAAGTAGCCTTCCCACCGCTTGGACATGGGGCCGATGAGCCCACCTCCGACACCGACGACGATGACTCCGACGACGGCCGAAAGGACCGCGATCAGGATCGGGGTGGTGACTGTCGTTGCGATCTCGACCTGGTTCAGGGCTGCGATGATGCCGATGCCGAGGATGAAGATGCTGGCGATGTTCGCGAGGACCTTGCCGTAGGACAGGCCGCCGAGGGCGTTCTGGATCAGTGACTTCACGGCTGCGGCGATAGCGGCGGCGATGACGACGATGACGATCGCGACGATGATCTTGGGCAGGAACGCGATGATGCCGGCCAGCAGGTCACTGACGGGGTTCGGCCCGAAGACACCGAAGGCGAACTGCAGGACGAACAGGACCAGGAAGTAGTACACGATCTTGGAGACGATGTCGCTGGCGTCCAGTGAGGACTGGGCGAGGGCTTTCTTCACGCCACCGCGTTCCACGACACGGTCGAAGCCGACCTTCTCCAGGAGTTTGTCCAGGGCCTTGGAAATCACTTTCGCGATGATCAGGCCCACGATGAGGATGACGAGGAACAGGACGAGCTTGGGTACGAATTCGATCACGGTCGCCAGACCGGATCGCAGTGTTTCTTCCATGGGTGCTCCTTGAAGCGAGTGGGGAGCCGGGTTCAGGGCGCCCCCACGCGCCACCAGCAGCTATCGAGATCACAGTAGGGGGCCGATCCTTGCAAAGCAAGCAGGCTTACTATAAGACTGCTTATGGAGTTGGTAGCGTCGGCGACAGACCACTACGCGCGTTACGCAGATTCTCGCTTCCCATCGTGACCGGGCATTTGGCCCGGCTCAACCCAGAAGGAATTCCATGCTTAAGCAAAACGATATCGACAGCATCCTCTCCGGCAACGGCCACGTCCTGGACAGCAACGGCGCCAAGGTCGGCTCCGTCGTCCAGGTCTACCTGGACGACCAGACCGGCGACCCGAGTTGGGTGACGATCAAGACCGGGCTGTTCGGCACCTCGGAGTCCTTTGCACCCCTGCAGGGCGCGAACGTCAACGGCGACGACGTGACCATCGCCTACACCAAGGAGCAGGTCAAGGACGCACCCCGAGTCGAGTCCGACGGCCAGATCAGCCCCGAGGAAGAGGACCGCCTCTACCGCCACTACGAGATCTCCGGACACGTGGACCACACCGAAAACTCGGACCGCTCGGACCGGACGGATGCTGCCACCACGGGTAGAACTGACGGTGATTTCCTTGACAACGACAGGGACACCACCAACACCTCGACGACCACCACGACCGGCGATAGGACTGGCACGACTGCTGGTACGAACGGATTTGAGCCTGGCTTCCAGGACGGCGACGAGCGTCATGATCGTAAGGACACCGTTGGTCACGACACCTCCGGCCCGACCACTGATGACGCGATGACCCGCTCGGAGGAGCAGCTTCACGTCGGCACCGAGCGCCGCGAAACCGGTAAGGCTCGCCTGCGCAAGTATGTCGTTACCGAGACGGTCACCCAGACCGTCCCGGTCACCCACGAAGAGGTCCGTGTCGAGCGCGAGCCCATCACCGACGCCAACCGTGGCGACGCCTACGACGGTCCCGCGATCAGCGAGGAGGAGCACGAAGTCGTGCTCCACGCTGAGCGTCCCGTCGTGGAAAAGGAAGCCGTCGCTGTTGAGCGTGTCCGCCTCGACAAAGAGACCGTCACCGACCAGGAGACTGTCACCGATGAGGTGCGCAAGGAACAGATCGACTTCATCGACGACACAACCGATGGAACGACCACCGATGGTAACGACACCACGGGTCGCCGCCACTAATACCTCGGGGTCGATTACCTGATTGGCCGTCTGCACTGTTTGTGGAGGGATGCTGCGCATGCAGTGTCCCTCCACTTGCGTGTGAGGCCCGGTCGGAGCGTGGCATCGGCATGCCCGAGCAACGCGGATGCGACCCTTCGAAGCGCCGCCAACGCGCCCGTGGTCGTTGTCGTCGTCTGGGAGGACAATGCTAGACCCCGTAGCCGGCTGAACCTTGCCAGTCGTCATGTAATGCTGCGGGTCGAGCAGTTCCTACCGGATTCCGCTGATCGGCTGACTGGTGGGGTGTGGGCGGGGGGGTTCCCTCGATGGAGAGGATAGTGATGTCGATCGTCCCGACGAGTAGGCCGCTACGTTCGATGGTGTCGGCGGTGAGTTCCTGAAGCTTTTCGGAGAGGGCCAGTGCCGGGTGGGCGATGTCGGTCGCGATGTCGATGTGAGCGTTGACCACGGTGCCGGCGAGAGTGAGGGTTAGTCCGTCGGTGACGGAGACGGACGGATCATCAAGGTTCTTCGCGAAGGTTTGTTGGACCACTGCGACAGAGGCGAGTTTCAGTCGCTGAATGGTGCTGCGCACGGTAGGTTCCAGGCGTAGCAGGCCCGGCTGGGCGAGCAGGGCTGTTCGCAGGTTCTCTGCGATGAGGTCGAGGTCGACGATCCGGGCGTCCAGGGCCTGATCAGAGGCCTGATCAGAGGCTCGAGGGGATATGTAAGGGGAAGGCTGGGTCGAGGGCTGGTCAGACATCGTAAAGGTCCTCCACTACGAAATCGATCTGCTTCATGGTGATCGCGGTCTGGCTTCGCACGATGGCGCCGACACGTTCCCTCAGGGCCACCATCGCCTCCGGGATCTTCATCGTGGATCTGATCGCGACCTGCAGGGTGATGCGGACGTCGGTGACGTCGACGGGGTCGCTTGAGGGAGGGCGTTTCCCGTCGGGTCCGGTGGTGCTGATGGTGCAGCGGCGTGCGTGGATCCCGGGGACGGTCGAGGCCGCGAAGCGGATCAGAGCGGTCAGTGCTTGTTCGCTGATGTCGATGGCACCGTATTTGGTGGTGCGCAGCGGGGCTCTGCGGCCACGGCGTATCTCTGAACGGGCGACCATCATGATCGCTTCCCTAACACGGTTGCCTGGTTGCAGATCGGGGTCGGTGCGGTCACGCTCCAGCATGGTTTCGGTGACGGATGCGAGGTGGTGCAGGGAGGCGCGGGCGCTGCGGCAGTCCTCGCAGTGCTGTTCGTGGGCTGAGGGTGGCTCGTCGATATGCGCCCACAGGTCATCGAGGTCCCTACCGCAGCCGAGGCGTGGGCGGTCCTCCTGGGCACGATCGTCGCGGTTCTGGTCGTCGTTCATCGCCATGGTTCCATCCCTTCTGCCAACAAGCGTTTCGCGCGGGCGATCCGGCCGCGAACGGTACTTTCGGGGACCTGCACGATGGCAGCTATCTCCGCGTATGAAAACTCGTGGACTTCGCGCAGCAGCCAGCAGGCGCGCGGCCCGGGCGGCAGCGTCTGTAGGACTTCAGCCAGCGCACGCATCTGTGACTGGGTCTCATAGTCCTGGGCCGGATCCAGTGGAGCGCCTGCTCCGATGGTATTCCTTCCCCCGGACGGGCCCGCCTGGCCCTCGTCCTGATCGGAGCCGAGGTCTGCTGTCGGATCTGCGGAGCGTCGTTGTCGTCGCCGGAGTTCATCGAGACACTTGTTCGTCGCTGTGCGGTACAGCCACGGGATGAAGGCCTGCGGCACCGTCAGCTTCGGCAGGCTCCGCCAAGCGGTGATGAACGTTTCCTGCACAATGTCTTCAGCTTCGGAGCGATCATTGAGCATCCGCAGACACAACCGGAAAATTCCGCCCTGGTAGGCGGAGATCAACCAGTCGAAAGCCTCCAGATCCCCATCCTGCGCCCGGGACAAGATCGTCAGTTCGTCGAGTTCCTCGACACCCGGCACCGACCATCGCTCAGGTGAGTCGAATTCAGGTTCACCGGGTGTATCGGTGGGAGAACCTGTGACGCGAGCTCCAGCAGGCTCCACCGCAGTGACGGGCTCGCTACCTTCCGGGATGGGGCGCTCACCCGTGCCGGATGAACCGATCTGAATGTCAGAGGCCGGTTTGTCAGCGGTGTCAGATGCTGTGCTGTTCTCCACGGGACCAGGTGGTTGGTGTTCATGTCCAAAGCGTTCAGGCAGAACCGCGGGGGTCGGGTCTTTGGTTGCAGGACTGGACGCGATGAGAGCACCGGTATCCGTCGCGTCGGCAAGAACGAGGTCCTCAAGAGCAGGAACATCATCGGCCGTCACCTGATCAGAAGCCGCGTCGGTAGGGCGCTGCACCATCACGTCAGGCCCACCTCCGGGATCCGGTTGTATGTGCTCATCGGTCTCGGCGTATTTGTCGTGCTCGTCGTGCTCGTCGTGGCGCACGCAGCCCCTTTCCTTCGTCAATGAGGTCCGTGATCAGTGCGCCCCGCCCCCGACTTCTTCGCCCGATTCCTTGGATGAACTTTTCATATCAGGCTCTGTGCGAGGGACGTGGGCTACGTATAGGGAAATTGCCGTGGAGACCGTGCCCAGACTAAGCCACGTCCGACCTGCGATGGATCCACCTCGCAGAACGTCCCAGAGAGCCGGTTCGATGCTTGATCAGCACACGGTCGGTACGCAATCACTTGTCTGTATAAGTGGTGGAGTGCGGGCTCCACCCGGTCAGGGCGCTTGTCGCCCTCACGGCTGTCAACGTGTGGTCGGGGAAAGGTCCTCGACGTGGGCTTCACAACCATTCCGAAAATACTTCGCGGCTGGGCGTGACGAATCGCCGGGACGGGCGTCTTTACCTACGTACGCATCAGCTTCCCCATACTTTTCGAGGAGATTTCCCCCATGGCTAACACCACCGCGTCCGTCGTTCCCGCTACCGGCGAGGAGCAGAAGCGTCAGGCCGAGCAGCAGGCGAAGAACACCGAGCAGTCACGCAATGTCGGCCCGCTGCAGACCGACCAGGGCAACACCACCGTCGCAGACACCGTCGTACAGAAGATCGCCGGCCTCGCCGCCCGCGAAGTTCCCGGCGTCTACGCCATGGGCAGCGCCGGCCGTCGCGCCTTCAGCAGCCTCTCCGAGCGCATCCCCGGATCCCAGACCAACGTCAGCGGCGGCGTCAGCGTCGAAAAGGGAGAGCGCCAGGCAGCCATCGACCTCAGCATCGTCGTCGAGCACGGCGCATCCATCGTCGACGTCAGCGAGATGATCCGCCGCAACGTCATCGATTCCGTCGAGGGAACCACCGGCCTCGAGGTCCTTGAAGTGAACATCAACGTCACCGACGTCCACCTCCCCGAGGACGACCAGAAGGACGACAACGACTCCGCACGCACCGAACTCCAGTAGTACCCAGTAACGCCCAGCATTTCCCAGCAACTCCGGGCAGTAACTCCGCTCGTCTCATACCGCTGGGCACTGCTGGACACCGTCAGGTAAGACCGGATAAGGCCAGACAACGCTGGTCGTCCCGGGCTGCTGATGGATAGCACTGAGCAGTGCCGGCGATGTCGGGTAGCAGGGCACCGCAGGCCGTGAGCTCGACGAACAGTCCCGGAACGGGATCGTTTCGGACAGCTCACGGCCGCGGTCCCCCTGCTTTTCCCTTGCTCCACCACAGCACCCCTTTTGTACTGCAGCTTTTCACTGCAGCACCCCCCTTTTGTACTGCACCTTTTCACTGCAGCACCCACATTCTTGAGAGGCACGATTATGAGTACGACAGCTATGGGCCTGGTGGCCGGTCTTGTCCTGGGTTGGGCCGCCGCGTTCGGTGGTTTCGGCGAGTTCCTCACCGTCGCCGTGTTCGGCGCCCTGGGGCTCCTCGTTGCCCGTGTCATCGACGGCAAGATCGATCTGGGCGCCCTGACCGGACGTTCCTCCACCCGCCGATGACCGGCAACCCCGAAGCGCATACCCCTGTCCGGCAGGGTCTCTACACCGTCAGCGGCGACACCCCCCTCCGGGGCAACACACCCGGCAGTGTGAACGACAGTCGGAACGACACTGGGAACGACACTGACAGCACTGATGCCTCTGGTGGCCGGGCTGCCGCCGAGGACCGTGGGACGCTGACGATCGCCGAGAAGGTCATCGAGAAGATCGCTGGCCAGATCGCGGCAGACACCGCCGGGGTGCATGGCTCCAGCGGAGGGTTCCTCGGCATCGGATCCCATGACGACGAAGATGCCCGACCCAAAGTCACAGCTGAACTCCACGGCCGCATCGTCTCCCTTCATGTCCGCGCGGGAGTGCGGTATCCGACCCCGTTACGCTCGACCACCGAGCACCTGCGCGAACGAATCCGCTCCCAGGTCAGCGAGCAGTGCGGCGTCGACGTGCGCCAGGTCGACATCGACATCACCTCACTGGTCACCAGAACTGACCGATCCGGTCGAAGGGAACTTCAATGAGCACCCGCTCCCAATCACTGCGACGCCGCTCAGGCCGGTCGCTGCCAGCCACCCTCACCGCCGTCGTCCTTCTCGCCTTGGCCGGAGTGGGCGCATGGGTCGGCATCAGCCGGCTCCTCAGCGGCACATGGCCGAGTTTCCTGGCACTTATCCGCCAGAGCCTCTCCAGCCTCACCTGGGCCAGTCCTGCCCTCTGGGCCGCGGCGATCATCCTCGCCATCCTTGGGCTGATCCTGCTGCTCGCTGCGATCCTGCCGGGACAGCACACCACTTTGACCCTGACGAATCCCGACGGAACCGACCCGCACACCGCCGAGACCGTGATCAGCCGCCGGGGAGTCGCGAAACTCGCCAGCGAACACCTCGACCAGGCCGACGGCGTGGACTCAGCGTCCGTCACGGCGACCGCGAAAAAGATCACCGCGCTGGTGCGCACTCCCCTCCACGACGCGCCCGAACTGTCGGACAAACTCACCCGGTCCCTCAAGCGCCGTCTCGAGCAGGTCGGCGTGGACCCCTCGCCCCGGGTCGTCGTCCGCGTCAGGACCACCCCGTGACACCTCCAGCGCTCCCCCGTCACCCCGTTACCTGCTCAGCGACACCCGGAAGGACAACACCATGAGGCACACCGCGGGCGGCCTGAACCGCACCTGGCTGCTGATCATCGGACTGGTGGCACTACTGCTCGGTCTCGCCGGGATCCTGCTGGCCTCCGGCACCGCGGCGCCCCTGACCTCGGCCGTCAATCCCGGGCTGCAACCCGCTGACCCCCAGGAGCGGATCCTTCCCGAGGGATTCCAGGACATGTTCGCCTCGAACGGGGCAGCCCTCCTGGTCACCATCGCCGCAGTCATCATCGGGCTGCTGGCCCTGGCATGGTTGCTGGCACAGATCCCGAAGCGACAGCAGGCACGAACCTTCCGCCTCCACGCCGAGGACGCCACTGACGGCCGCACCCGGTGCGAACCACGTGTCATCGCTGACGCGGTCGAGACCGACGTCGAAAAAATCTACGGTGTGACCGGAGCATCCGCACTACTCCGGGGAAGCGCAACGCAGCCCGAACTGAACCTCGACGTCAAAGTCGACCCCCGCTCCGACATCCGCGACGTCATAAACCAGATCCACAGCCTCATCGCGCCGAACCTCGAGACCGCACTGGAAACCCCCTTGCGCAAAACCGCGGTACTGATCAACGTCTCCGCACCCAAGACCAACAACAAGACCGTCGTGCTCTAACCCCGCATCCGCCGGGCCCAGGTATCCACCGGGCCCGGCAATCGCTACTCCCCGGCCACCTCTACGTATCCCCGCTGGTCAGGTCTCTGCCCGTACTGCAGGCATTCCCACCATCGACGGCTGAGGGGACGTCACACCCTCTGGTGAAAACACTTCGACTCACGCATGCCCTCCTTCCATCTGACGGACACACAGACGATTCACGAAGCCATTCGTGATGCTTTGATTTGCGCCTTTGTATCGCTCAAGCGCATGGCCCTCCCGGCGGGGAGTCGGGGTGAGCAGAGGCCGTGGAAACACTCCGTGGTGATGTGTCCTGATAAGGCGTCGGATTGCCTTATGCTGATGATCTGGTCCTGCAAGCGGCCAGTCGGTTTTCCCTTTATGGAGCCACCTTGTACGACCGCCTTCTCACCCTGATCAGGGTCGACCTCGCCACCAACGAAGCAACAATCTCCGTTCGAGGCCGTTTCACCACCACGAACTATCGGGCCCTCGTGCCCCTCATCCGGCGCGCCCGCGCTTTACCGGGCAACCCGACGGTCACCGTCGATGTCTCACGGGCAGCCACCGTGGAAGCTGACGCGACCCTCCTCCTCCTGGAAGCCTGTCACTCACTTCCCCCGCACCCAAACGCACACACAGACCGAGACCTGAACCCACACTGGGTTCCGGACCCAGTGCGCGTCATTGGGACCGTCACGCCGTCTGACACCTCGCGCGTAGCTTCACCCGTCGCCGCCTGACCATCCCACGCACGTCCTCCACCGCTGGCCTGTTCACCTGGTCGCGCAACAGCTCCCGGGGGTCTCGAACACCACCTGAGCTCCCTGACCAGAGCCAGGACTGCGTACCAGAACAGAACAAACCAGCGGCCATACCGATCCCGATCGCGTTTCCGGCACCTCTTCCCTTCTCGCGTTTCCCCCCTTTTAGGAGCAGTCATGAACTCTCGCCTCTTTCCCACCGATTCTTTCCCCGAAGACCTCGCCGCTTTGGAGGACATTGAGTTACAGGTCCTGCACAGCAGGGTCCAGCGGCAGGTCGATCACGAGTACGGCCACGAGTTCGAACTGAACCCGGAAACCGAGTTCCGGGCTGCTGACGTCGCTGAGGAGTTCGGACGCCGTGAGGCACTGGCATCGTCATGGGGTTCCCTCCTGAACACGATGCTCAAGGCATGACACCCGCCGTGAGCGCTGGCGGGTCAACGGACACCCTCCCTGATTTCGAGCCTGAGGCCTTCAATGTCCTTGTCGAGGAGTCGTCCGCGGCTGCAGCGTGGGGGTTTGCGACTGATTTCATCTCGATGCTCCCGTCCCGGATCGACAGGGTCTATGCCGCATTGGCAGGGGGCGATGATCGGGAGGAGATGATCACGGCGCTGTCGAGTCTGGAGGTCAGTTCCATCATGGTCGGAGCGCTGCGTCTTTCGGCGACAGCCGGTAGGGCGCTAGCTGATCTCACCCGGGCCGCGCATCCCAGCATGCTGCTGTCGGTCCGGCTACGGCGTGAGGCACAGCAGTTCGTCTCGGCCTATGCCTCCTTCCACAAAGCGTCGACACAGGCCGCCTAAATCAGGTTCATGATGCGCCTGCGGGCCAATTCTGTCGTCTCTCTTCATAGGATGCAGGTCTGATCCTGCTAGGGGTGACGTAGCATTTCAGAGGTTCATGAGGTGGCCTAAGGTTCAGAAGCGAGCCTTCCTTCACCTCTGTTAATGCGTGGTTAAGGATTCGATGCCGGACGAGGAAGAACTGGCGCGTGAAGCTGAGCGTGACAGCGTTACAGCCCAGTTGCAGAGCATGGTGCTGGAAAGCGACGACGTCCAGGAGTTCCTGAACGGACTGGTCACGGTTGCGGCTCAGGCGTTCACCGGCCCTTATGGGGACGTGTTCTGCGGCATCACGCTCCTGCGCCCGAGGTCCATGATCACCGTCGCCAGCAGCAGCGAAAAAGCCCGGCAGGTCGACGAGGTGCAGTACGGGTTCGACGACGGACCATGCCTGCGGGCGGCTCGAGAAGGCGTCACCGTCCACATCAGGGACTTCCTCACCGACCCCCGGTTCCCCGAGTACCGCGACGCGATCGCCAGCTACGGACTCCGCTCGGCCCTGGGTATCCCGATCCGCCTCGACGACGGGGCCAGCGCCGGCCTCGACTTCTACTCCACCGAACCGAACACCTTCGACGCAAAGGGCATCCGCGTCGCGGAGGGATTCGCCCGCGATGCCTCCCAGTCCCTTCGCCTCGCCGTCCGGGTCGCCAAGCTCACCGAAGCCGGCACGAACATGCGCACGGCCATGGAATCACGCACCAGCATCGACATGGCGATCGGCGCGATCATGGCCCAGAACCGGTGCAGTCAGGACGAAGCCACCGCGATCCTCCGCAGGGCATCCTCGAACCGGAACGTGAAGCTCCGCGACCTGTCCGCCGAGATCCTGAACTCGATCGGGCAGCACAGACCCGTCGTCACCTACTTCGACAGCTGATCCCCACCACCGGTCCCACCAACCGGCCCTCCATGCTGGTCCTCGCCGTCCGGTGTAGTCCTGCGCGATGTTCCTGCGCGGCAAGCCGTGGCCACGAGCGGTGCCCGCTGATCGCAGGCGTCAGGAGTTGATTTCGTCTTCGACGAGGCGGGCGAGTTTGCGCAGGAAACGCCCGTCCTGGGGTGAGAAGCCGCGCGGCTTCTGGTCAATGACGCACAGTGTTCCTACCGTCCAGCCTCCGGGGCCACGGAGAGGGTAGCCGGCATAGAAACGGATGAAGGGCTCCCCTGTGACCAAAGGGTTCGTCCGGAAGCGGTCGTCCTCGAGGGCATCGGCGACGATCAGCGGTCCGGCGTTGCGAATCGTCGCGTTGCAGAAGGTGATTTCCCGTGGCATGTTCTGCTCGATGGGCCCGACCACCGACTTCAGGAACAACCTGTGGTCGTCGACCAGCGCCACGATCGACGAGCTGACGTTGAAGTGGTCGCGGGCCTGCTGCGTGTACCGGTCGAAACGCTCCTCGAACGGCGAATCCACGAGGTTCGTGTGCATGACAGCGTCCAGGCGTTCCTGCTCAGCCTCCTCATCCGTGAACAGGAAAGCGCC
This sequence comes from Arthrobacter sp. CP30, assembly GCF_053470025.1. Lineage (NCBI taxonomy): Bacteria > Bacillati > Actinomycetota > Actinomycetes > Micrococcales > Micrococcaceae > Arthrobacter > Arthrobacter sp. CP30. Next base: position 18,806 of record NZ_JBQEMM010000016.1, on the reverse strand, counting down.
GAACGCGCCCAGCGCCCTACGGGCATCCTCCGGCGTCTCGGCGGCTTCGTCGTCCTCACTGCGGGGAATCTGGATGTTCACAGAACTACCCTCGAGGAGTTCATTCATGGCATCCGCGAGGATGGAACGCTCCGCTCCGGACAGAATCAGGAGTCCCCCGAGGTACGCCTCGACCTCGAACTCCGATACCTCCCCGCCCAGGCCGTAGTACTTCACCCACAGCTCACCGACAGTGATGTTCGCCTTCGACAACGCGAGGGTCGTGAGCCTGATCTGCGTCTGGCCGTCCATAGGATCTCCGGTCCCGCCTATCCTCGTAAAACCAAACCGCTCGACCTTCGGCAACGGCGAGCTGGGGCTGAAGCAGTGCGTGCTGTGCAGCACCAATAATCAGCTAGCTTAGTTTTACTAAGGGTAGAGCAGTACTTGGCGCAAAGGAAACGATCACCTCGTCCGCCATCGCAAAGACCCCCGACCATCGAGGTGATCATCGTTGCAAAACGCGTACTCCGTTCGATAAGAAGCTGTGCGACGACATCGGCCGACGCTTCCAGGGGCCTGATCGGCCGGCGTGGGGGTGTTCGGTTAATCAGGTGTCGGTCAGAGGTTCTGCAGGTGTGAGCTGAGGTGTCTGATGCCGTCGCGGATACGGGTCTTAGCCGTGGGTATTGGAATCCCGAGGTGCTCGGCGACCTGGACGTAGGTCAGGCCGCGGTAGTAAGCGAGGGAAATAGCTTCCCGTTGCAGGTCTGAGAGCTTGCTGAGCGATTCCCTGAGCTGGTCGGTTTCCGCGTTCTGGATGACGACCTCGGTGACCTGGTCGTGGTCGTCACCGCGGTTCTTGAGCCCCCATTTGAGGTCGCGTACACGGTGGGATTCTTCTGCCCTGACCCTGTCCACTGCGCGGCGGTGGGCGAGGGTCATGACCCACGAGATTCCGGAGCCTTTGGCAGGATCGAAGTGAACTCCACTACCGACCCACAGAGCGAGGAAGACGTCCTGGGTTGTCTCGGCGCTCAGATCCGGGTCGACGAGGACCTTCCGCACCAGCCCGTACACGCGGTGAGACGTGCGCTCATAGAGCTCCGTGAAGGCGCTGGCGTCACCCTGCTCAAGACGAAGCAGGAGAGCTCCGACCTCACACCCCCGACCAACGTTCGAACTGGCGGGTCCTGACGAACGCTGAGCAGGCTGAGCAGGCACCGCAGGAGCGTCAGACCCGAGAACTGTGAAGGGCGTGTCCGACATGAGGGCACCTCGTGAGGGAACAACGAGCGGCAACTGAACTGTGTGCATGAGAGTGAGACCTTTAAGAGAGACCATCGCGTCCAGCCGATACTCATCACGCCCCGCACGTGACCTACCCGACTGCTAAACAACCTAGGGATACCCAACCACAGATCATCAGCAGTCGTCCTGGTTGGCGGTCTTCCTTGCGCCAACCCTGCTCATAAGACCAGGAACAGCAAACGCCGCCCACCCTCGATCAGGGTGGGCGGCGCCTACTCGTGCTGCTACGGCTGAGACGTCCGAGGACATCAAGCTTTCGTATCCGAACTTCGTGCGGGCCCTGGTATCAGGCCTTGGTGTCAGGCCTTGGTATTGCTGCGGCGGACCATGTAAGCGCCGCCGGCTGCCGCGGCCAGAACAAGGCCGCTACCCAGGCCGAGAGCGGCGGTGTTCGTGCCGGTCTCCTGTGCGACACCGGTGTCGGCTCCGCCCTGGGGCATAGCGCCCATCTGGGTGGCGGTCAGCGTGCCACACAGTACCGGCGAGGTAGCGCCGAGGGGCAGATCGGGGTTCAGATCGCTCGGGGAGGAAAAGACCTCGGTCGAGACGCCAGCGGTGGCAGGGTCCAGGCCGTGGACGACGACGACAGCGGTCCCGGACTCCAGCGATGCCTTAGTGGCGGCGTCGAGGGTGATCTCGCGCTGGACACTGTAGGTGCCGCCCTGGCCGCCGAGCTCGAGGTTCAGGCCCTCGGCCGGGGTGGTCGCACCGCTGGTGGTCAGCGTGGTCTGGATGGCGCCGTAGCCGCCCGCGCCTTCGGTGACGCTGATGATGCCGTCACCGTTGGTGTCGTTGGCCGGGGTCGGGCAGACACCCGCCGCACCGCCGTGGATGTGCTGGACGTGGGGGTACGGTCCGTCCATGAAGGTTTCGGCGAGGCCTGAGACCTGCAGGTTGACCATGGCCTTGTCGCCGGTGACGTCGACGGTGATCGTGCCGGTGCCCGTGGTGCCGTTGAGCTGGCCCAGGGTCGAGGAGTAGGAGGCGTCCGCTGCCATGGCGGATCCGCCGGACAGGGCCAGGGCGCCCAGGGCGAGGGTGGGGACTGCGAGCAGTCGCATGCTGTTCTTCATCAGGTGATTCCTTTACTGTGCGAATGAGCACACCTTCCTCAGTGTGCTTACTGTGCTTCGAACCACACCCGGATCTGGATTGGCGGATTGAGCGCACATCAGACAGCGGGGGTTGAACAGCGGGTTTGGATGGAGGCATTCGACACCAGGACTGGTCAGCAGCTCGGGCGCCTCACCCCAGGGAAGGGTGAGACGCCCGAGCCACACGGAGTGACCTTACCGCCGGTATCCAAACCGGTCGTTTCGGCCAAGGCTCACCATTCAGGTCTTGGTGCCCGGCTTTTGGTGGCCCGCGAACCTGTCGGCTGCGTTCCTATTTGGCGAGGAAGGTGATCAGGGCCTGGTTCCATTCGTCGGGGTGGCTGACGTTGCACCCGTGCGGGCCACCGGCGATGACGTGGAGGTCGCTGCCGAGCAACGTTGCGTGGGTGCGCTGCCCGGAGCCCTCAAACGGAACGGTCGCATCGGCGTCGCCGTGCAGGACCAGGGCCGGAACGGTGACCTTGAGCAAATCGTCGCGGAAATCCGTGGTCCCGAACGCTTCCATGCACGCCAGCGCTGCCTTCTTATCAGCCTGCCGGCACAGCTCGAGGGCTTCCTGACGCTGTCCCTCGGTGACCTTCAGCTCCCCGTTCGCGGAGAAGAAATCGGTGGTGAACCCGTCATAGAACGACTCCTCGTCCTTGGACAGATCCTTGGTCATCCCGGCAGCAGCGTCCTTGGTGAGAGGTCCGTCAGGGTTGTCCTCTCCCTGCATCATGAACGGCGGGACCGCGGAGGCGAACACGACGCTGCGGATGCGCTCAGGGCTGTACTTGGAAAAGTAGCGGGCGACCTCTCCCCCGCCCATGGAGAACCCGACCAGGGTCACGTCCCGCAGGTCGAGTTCCTCGAGCAGGGCCTGGAGATCCTCGGTCAGCGTGTCGTACGTGTACCCGGTCATCGGCTTGTCACTGCGACCGAAACCGCGCCGGTCATAGGTGATCACCCGGTACCCGGCAGACTGCAGTGCAGGGACCTGATTCTTGAACGCCTCCCCGGACAGGGGCCACCCATGAATCAGGACTACGGGGCGACCGGTTCCGCCGGTGTCATCGACGTGGAGGTTGGTGTTCTTGAACAGACCATGATGCGCGACGATCTCCGCCATAGGGGTAACTCCTTCTAATGCTTGTGCTGTCGGTGATGCGCCATGGGCGCGTCTTTCACCCTAGATATTCGTCAGCATGCTGTCTTTCGGATGGGTGCCGGTTGCGCTGCCGCAAGACGCGTGATGCCACGCTGGGCAGCCGGGCCCCAGGGTCGGACCTGGATGCGCCGGAGATGGAGGGCCTTTCGTCTGTAGCGGTCGCGCCATGCCGGATCGTCAAACAGTGCCCCACAATCGGTGCTTGCTTGACGTCGGTGCGGCTGGTCGCGTTGACTCATCAGTAGGCTTAGCATCTGGTCAAGAAGCGGCTGGATACTGAGCAGGGCCCGCCCGGGTCCTTAAGCGATCGGGCCGATCTCCGGTAGAGGGGGTTCTCCTATGAAGGCAGTAGTTTTCAAAGCACCGTACGAACTGTCCGTCGAGACCGTCGATGACCCCACGATCCAAGGTCCACTGGACACGATCATCCGGATCACGACAGCGAACATCTACGGGTCCGACCTACACCCGCATGAGGGGCGCATCGGGTTCAACGACTGCGAAGCGTTCATTGAAGGGATCAGCATCGCCGGCGGCCAATGCCCGGTGAAAAAGTACAACCGGGAGCTACGGGACATCATCATCCGCGGACGGGCGAACCCGTCCTGGATCGTCTCCCATGAACTCTCACTCGACGACGCCGTGGACGCCTACTCCAACGTCGACAAGCGCGAGAACGGCTGGACCACAATCCTCCTCCACCCCTGATATCCACGCCTGTCAGCTGCCTGAATCACTGACTGAAGTCGGTCAACGGACGTTGACAAGTCGACCGACAGGTGGCGAGTGAGCCGCCTGCTAGCTGGGGAGGCCGAGGATCGGCGAGGGGACGCACGTGACCTTCACCGCCAATGCGGTGAAGCTCCATGGTCACCCCCACCCTCCTGACTACCAGGATCACTGAAGGGAACGCAGCCCCTCATGGCTGATCCAGCTGCTCTTGCGTTGATCTGTACGTTGACACCCTCCCCCGATCCTCGCCGCAGACATCCTGGTCCTGTCCACCCGATCTGGATTCGCCACCCCTGCAGCATCGCCCAGCAGGTCATGGAACGCCTTGACGCCTAGTTGTTCGTAACCGATGACGAGGGACGGCGCATCATGTACGGGAAAGTCGCCACCGTCGCTGTCATCGGCAACGAAGACGGCGCACACGAAACCGTCGCGGACCTCATGCAGGGACTCAACGACGTCGGGTTCACCCTCCCCGTACAGGGCGGCACCTATTGGGTTGGCGAAGCCATGCAAATAGTCGACTTCAAGGACCTCGACCAGGTCCCCGACCCCGTCGCGTCCACCGACCCCGGGCTGTTCTGCAACGCCGCCCGCCTCGCCTCCTACCTCAAAGCCACCCCGAATCCGACCGGTTGACGAGATGACAGGTCTACGGTGGGTGTAGCGCAACCTCGTGAGGAGGGACAGCGATGGGCAGACCGATGACTGCCGCTGAACAGTACACCGCCCTTTCCTCGACAGTGCACCTCCTCGGAATCAGCCTGCCTGACCTGTGGTTGGAGTACTACGCAATGGGCGGCAACCTCGAACTCTTGGACCTCGATGCCTACGTCTACGGGATAAACACCCTCCCGGCCGTTGATCGATCCATGCTCGAACAGGTTCTGCGGGAGCTGGACCCCGTGATCTTCAACCTCGCCACAGACGCTTCGGGAATTCCCTGATTAGTCCGCCCCTGGCTGCCCTCCGGTTCATGTCGGACCGTGTCAGACCGTGTTGCTATTCTTCAGGGCGAACAGAGTTGTGCAGCTAGCTCTGCGACGACCCGTGGAGAGCCATCTCCTCGTGCAGTCATTCGATGATGCCCCGAAGTCCACCCCTGGCTTCGGTGTACCTTCTCACCTGTTCCATAACTGTCCGACCGGGACCTTCCAGTACTACTTCGCGACCGACACCTTCCACTGGTCCGACGAGATGCTCATCATGCACGGGTACGAGCCCGGCGAGATCGAGCCGACCTTCGAGCTCGGCCAGTCCCACGTCCACCCCACGATGCGGGAGAGCAGCGCTGCATTCTGGGTCGAAGTGACAGACCACGCCGGCCCATTGTCGATGTATCTGACCCTTCAGGACAGAAGGGGCAAGGACTATCAGACTCTCGTAGTGGGCGGCCCACTGTTCGAGGACGGTCAGCACGTCGGGGTGTGGGGGCTGCTGATCGATCTCACGCGCTCAATTCACACCGATTCGCACCGGCTCGCCAACGAAGCCGTCGCCGCGGCCACCCTGAAGCGCAGCACCATCGACCAGGCAAAAGGCATCCTCACCGGCATGACCGGCATCAGCGCCAGCGAAGCCTTCGACGTCATCTCCCAACACAGCCAGGACACCAACCGCAAGGTCAGCCTTATCGCACAGGACATCGTCGACGCCATCGGGCACCATATCCCCCGGCAGGTCGACGGTAAGGACCGGGCACGTCAGTTCCTGCGCTCTCTGTAGCCGCACTCCCCTGGCGGGTGCGTCATGCGCATGTCTGCTGTTGACCGGGCCTCTGACCACGATCAGTCATCGGGGTGACGTTGCCGGATGGAGGGCTCAGCGCTCATCAACGGAGCTTCGAGCGACGTCGGCCGGGTCATCGCCGTGTCCCTTGCAGCACGCAACGACATAGTGCACCTTCAGGGGCGCGATGCTGCCCGCCTCGCCGAAACGGCGGAATCAACCCCTACCAGCTGATCGGCGTCGGGCCCGGTGAGGGCTGCGATGTCGCAGATGAGGAATTGAAAGGTCCAAAACGGCCTCACAAGCGGCACATCGTGCCCGCTAGCGCCGGACGTCGGAACGTCGTCGAGGTCGGCCATCTGCGACTCAGGAGCGCCGTACAGGATCGGTGTGCCCGATGCCGGCGGAGACGGTTGCCGCTGTAGTGAGTAGTTTCTTCGGTGGCGATCTCGTCACCGGTAGTCCCCCTCCGCGGGGTCCCTACCAAGACGTGCGGCTTCATCTGTATAGCAGTGGGCAGGAAGGCGTAGAGGAGCGGTAGCGATACTGCACAAAATTCGTGCCCTGTCGCCCCGTTCAACCTCCCAATCCCTCACGGGTTGGCCGTCACCAACTGTTCAGCTGATGCTGGTTGCTTCTGCGGGCTTTAGGTCTAGTGTTCGAATCACACATAGGTCTAGACACAGGCCAGGGATGTGTAGTGAGTGCGGAGACGGCCATGACCGAACTGATGAATCACCCCGCAATACCCACGAGCACCACTGCCGCTGCAGCATCGCTCACGCTCCTCACAGAATCCGATCGGTCCAAGACGACGGCAAAGCTCACCCGGGCGAATCAGTTCGGGACGATCGACACGGAGCAGCTGACTGCGTGGATGGAATCCCGGCAGGAGCCTGATGACTCCCTCACTGACGATGAACGACCGACCCCAGCTGTTCTCGCGTCACTCTCTGTCCGCCGGTTGAGGACGCTGGTCAACCAGGCGTACACGCTGATGGATACCGGCTTCCCGCCCAGCCGGACGGTGGACCGGTACGAGATGCTCGTCGACGAGCTCGAGCGCAGAGCCGAGGCAGCGAAGAAACGGCATCCGGTGAGCGCGACGCGGGAGAAGTTCCGCGATAACTCGCTGTCCTCCCGGTTCGAGCTGTTCATCGACGGACACGTGGTCGCGTACATGCAGTACCGGATGACCGGCGGGGACCTGACCCTGATCATGGGTAACGAACTGCCGGGCTTCCGGAACCAAGGCGCTGCTACAATCCTGATGCGCGACATCGTCCTCGACGCCCACAAGCGGCGGTTGAACCTCATCCCCCGTTGCCCGATGGCTCACGCGTTCCTGGCCGATCACCCTCAATATCAGCAGTACACCGGCCACCATTGACCTATCGCTGATTCGCTGGGTCCCGCTTTCGCTGTGGAGCCAGCGGCATCCGGTCGGGCAGGGCTGCGGTGGGGCGTTTTCGGCTGTCCTGTCTGAGCCGGCCGCTCCAACTGGTGCGGTCGTCAGTCGGGGGTCGTCAGTCGGGGGGGGCGTCAGTCGGGGGTAGCAAGTCGGGGGCGCTCAGCCGGATAGTCGGCTCATGGGTGGAAGTTCTCTATGGGGTGGGTGTGGTGCCGATGTTGTCGAGGATGCTTTGGGCGAGGACCAGCAGCTTCGTGTTGCGGGAGCTGGAGGCCTGACGGAGGGTGACGAAGGCTTCCTCCTGGCTGCAGAGGGTCTGGGACATGATGATTCCTCCTGCGGTGTCGATGACGTGCCGGCCCTCCATCGCGGCGCGTAGGTCAGCGCCCCTATCGGACAGGTCCGCCAGGCGCACTGCGATCCGGAGGGACTTCGATGCCTCCTGCGCGAATCTATGGGCCAGATTCGTGGACCGGGGTGTGAAGGCGCCGGGCTTCGTCGAGGTAGACCTCTCGTTCCTCGTGAGCCGCTGTTAGGCGTGGCCCGTCATCTGACCTGCACTGGACCTCGTCCATCTTCTGGGCAACGTCATTGCTGCTGGACACCGTCGCTGCGCGGCGTGGCAGCAGGAGCGTCACCCCGCAGAACACGTCCTCTCCTGGGGTTTCGAGGACATCGACCGCCGTGCTCACCAGGATCTCGAGGTGCTCCACGAGGTTCCCGCTATCGGTGACCGAGCGGTGTGCGAGCTCGGGGATCTCCCGGTCGTGCTCGGAGCCGCCCTTGGTGTCAGGGTCCGCGCCTTACGGGGCGTTGTCTTGCGCGAATGAACGGTTGTTCATCATGGTCCTCACCACAGCTGAGGCCCTTGTAGGCGAGCTCTCAGAATTCGAGCGCCTACCGGAAGTACCCGTGTCATGACATCGTCCTCGGTACGGGACGATCTGAGCGACCATACCGGTAGCGTCACCGGCCATGGCACCTCGCCCGCGTCCTGGTTTCTCCACAACGTTCCACCGCGATCTGGTATCACTCCGACCAACGCGGAAGCCCGCCGATCACGGTCCTCGATACCGCACCGGGAGGGCCCCTGGCGGGGACCGTGCTCGCACCTGATGCCGGGAACCGGTCAGCTCGTAGGTCAGGGTGAGCGGCGCCGGGCGTACTCGGCACGCAGCGTCAGGATGGAACTGACCAGCCGATACTCGTACACAGCGTCTTCGGGCGGATCCGATGTGTCCAGAACCTCGTAGAGCCGGTTCGCATGGACGCGAAGCTCCCGCAAGGGCATCCGCAGGTAATTCGGGGGCCGAGCGTCAGAAGGATTCCGCAGTGGTCTGGACGGCGACTCTACGGGCGACGTCGTTGGTGATTCGAGGCGGGGTGTTGAGCAGTGGGGGCACATCATCATCTCCAGACACGACGTTGGTCGAGCCCACTGCTGAGCCACTGGCAGGCACTCTACCCAAACACGAACCCCCCAGCCAATGAACCCGCACATCATGACGACGACAAAGCGCGGTTCATGAGCAGATGCAGATCTGCTATGTCGAGTTCCTGGAACCCCGTTGTAGGTGTCCGGCTGTTCCAGCACGATTCACGCACCGGCCGACTGCAGTGAGGGGATGCAGGACAGTCTCTCGTGGACATGCTCTCTGACCGCGTCAGCTTGCTCTTGACTCGGCCGCCACCGGGTCTCGTGCGGTGGCAGTGGGCCGGACTGCTCGCTGGTGTTGTGTTCTGGTCCATGCAGCGCACTCGCATCAAGCCCGGTGCGCGTGCTCGGGGCAGTAGTAGCGGCCGACGTCGACGGTGATCGTCCGGTACAGCCAGCCCTCGGGCAGGCGCCTTCCCTCGTCCTGGAGCTTGGTCGTCCCGCGGCAAATGCAGCACTGTGCCAGGGCTGGAATTCTCATCAGGTCATGCGTCTGTTTCGGCTAGGTGGGGAGCGCTCTCACCCAGTAGAACTGTCGGTGAGGGCCCCGGTCGTCTGTGTGTTGATCCCCCATCCACGCAGCCTCCCCGGGGCCTTCGTCATTGTTCCTCGAACGAACCGGTGGGCGGAGACTTGGGCTCGCCGGCAAGCTTGTCGAGCTCGCCCTTCTTGTAGATCCTGATGACGTCCTGCCGGCCCTCGGGCATCCGCGGCCGGTGCAGCGGGCAGAATGTCAGTCCCGCATCCGCGATGTACGCCCAATCCTTCGGCGTTCCATCACCGGTGAGCGTCAGCGGGGCGGTCCTGCCGCATTCCGCGCATTCGGCCACCTGGTCGTTGTCGGGGCGGGTCGCAGGCATCCAATCAGTCTGTCAGCCTCCACCAACTGCTGCCCGGGGATGGTGTCAGAGTAGTGTTCTACGCTCTGTAGTGGAGTCCTGTCCGGGGTGTCCGTCGTACTCGACCTACCGTGCACCCTGGTCAGAACGTCCCACTCTCATGGAGCACTTCCCTCGAGTACTGCCTGACTGGATGCCAGTGTGCAGCGCAGCAGCTCAGATGACAGTGCCCTGAGGCCAGTCGTAGAGCCGGCGAGACGGACAGTGGACGTCGGTGTGCCGTCCTCGGTGGACTCGAACCTTGACTGTTCATGGCTTCCGCCGGCGTGCGCGACCGCGGCGAGGACGAGTGACAGCACGTCACGGTCCAGGCCCGGGATGACGTCGCCGAGGTCGACCAGCGCTCCCCCGTCGCCAAGCGACGCAACCAGCAGCATGAATCGGCGTTCGTCACCGGAGAGTCGTTCGAGGTTGTCCTCGATCACTTCGAAGTCGACGAAGGGCCAACGGCTGCCCCTACCGATCCACGACTGTCCGATCTGGCAAAGAGACGTCCTCGAACCGGTGAGACGTCCGTTCAGAAGGTCGCTTGTCGACCCATTGCCGCAGGGAGGCCGTCTGACCGTTCCTGCGGCTTCTTCTCTCTATGCTCGCCATGCACTTCACGGGGCGGTCCGAGCGGCCACGGGTCGCGGATGGGCGCACTCACGTGGTCGGCGAAAGCCGCCGCGTGGTCGAGGGCACAAAAAAACCCCGGCGAACCGGGGTTTTCTTGGTGCGCGGAGGGGGACTTGAACCCCCACCCTCAATAAGAGGACTAGCACCTCAAGCTAGCGCGTCTGCCATTCCGCCACCCGCGCGGGTGGTTTTTCGCCGTATAAACCGGCGAAAGCAACGAGAAAGACTCTACCACGAGAACCGCTCAGGAGTTGAATCGGCGGCCTGCCCTCGGGCCGCCGACGACAACCGGCACAATACGGAGCACGGAGCACGGAGGACCCCCTACCGTGGCGCCCGCGACCGCGGCAACCACCCCCTGCCCGACCCGTCGCACACGTCGCGCGGCATATGCTGGCCAGACCACGGGCCGGCATGTGCCGTGGTGACGAGGAAATTCAAGGCAACAGGGAATGGATGCGGTGGACGAGACGAATCCCGGCCAGGAGCAGTTCGCCCTGACGTTCGACGCCATGAAACGGACCAACATCTCCACGGGGGAACTCTGGCTCCACTACTTCAGCATGGGCGGAGGCGTCGACGAGTACGAGGTGAACGCCTACCTGCACGGTTTGATCGACCTGCCGGAACATGAGCGCGACTGCATCTCGCAGGCTGTCAACGAGCTGTACGACGACCTCTGCCGGCAGCGTGGCGCCCCCTACAGCTCCGGGCGTACGAGGATCTGCGACGACTGACGAGGGGCCCTGCGGTCAGGGCGCGACGGCCATGAGCGCCAGCGGGCCGGACGCGAGTGCCAGCGACCCGCCGATGACGACGGCGAAGCCACCGAGCCACAGCGCCGACGGGATGCCGGTGGCGGCCTTCAGCAGGTAGGCGTCGGACGACCCCAGGTCCCGCCGTCGGGCATGGACCCGCACCACCTTGATCCAGTCACGGCAGGCACCCACGAGCAGGGCGATCCCGAGGACCAGGCAGGCGTATCCCGCGGGCTCCCCTCCCCCGAACCACACGAGCGCGAGGGCGACGGCGGCGCTGCCGCCCAGGATCAGGATGCCCTGTGCGTTCCGCACGAGGACGAGGGCTGCCACCAGGAGCAGCGCCCCGATTGAGAGCGCAGCCCCCGCCCACCCGTGCGCGGCACTCCACAGGAGCCCGAGCCCGACGATGGCAGGCGCGGGGTAGCCCCAGAACGTGGTGAAGGCCGCGCGCCGGCCGCCGCGCCCGAGACTGGTGGTGGTGCCCGAGTGGTCGAGGCGGAGAGTGATCCCCGTGACGCGCTGCAGGGTGAGCAGGGCGGCCCCCACGTGGCCCAGTTCGTGGACCACGGTGACGAAGAGTCCGAAGATGCGCCAGGAACGCCGCGGGACGCACAGCACGGCGGCAGCGACCGCGATCACCAGGATGCCGGTGAGCCCCACCGACGGCGGAGTGGCTTGCGCGAATCCGCCGACGATGCGGTCCCGGAACTCGGCCGCCGGCGTGCTCATGTGCCGTCCCGTCCCACCCCGGCCTGCACGGCCGTCCTACCGATCGGCGTCGGCCGCCCGGTCGAGGCGCTCGGCGATGGCACCGATCGCGACGGCGACCTCCGCGAAGGAGGTCGACAGGGGCGACAGTCCGAGCCTGATGCCGTTCGGATTGCGGTAGTCGGGAATGATGCCGTCCGCCCACAGATCGGGCACCATGGCGGCGAACGCGGGATGATCGATGGTGATGTGACCGCCACGCCGGGCGGGATCGCGCGGTGAGGCGACAACGACGCCGTGCGGCGCGAGCACGGCCTCCACGGCCTCGACGGCAAACGCCGTGAGCCGCTCGGACTTCGCCCGGACGGCGGGCATGCCCACAACCTCGAGCAGGTCCAGCATGTCGCGCATGGCGATCATGCCGACGATGGGCGGGGTTCCCGAGACGAGCCTGCGGATCCCGTCTGCCGGCCGGTACGCAGCACCCATCGCGAAGGGGTCTGCGCTGCCGAGCCAGCCGGGGATCGGCTGGTCGAGCGTCGCCAGGTGCCGCTGCGCGACGTACGCCCACGCGGGAGCGCCCGGTCCACCGTTGAGGTACTTGTAGCTGCACCCGGCCGCGAAGTCCACGTCCCAGGCGTCCAGCTCGGCCGGGACGGACCCGACCGAATGGCTGAGGTCCCACAGGACCAGCGCCCCGGCGTCGTGGACCACCCGCGTGATGCCCTCGACGTCGGCGACGTGGCCGGACCTGTAGGCCACGTGGCTGAGCAGCACCAGGGCGGTCTGTGGCCCGACGGCGCCCGCGACGTCCACCGTCGTCGCCCCGCCGTCATAGGCGACGTCGATCCAGCGCACCGTCAGGTTCCGCTCGCGGGCGATGCCCTCCACGATGAAGCGGTCCGTCGGGAAGTTGTCGCGGTCCACGACGATCTCGGTCCGCTCCGGCCGCGCTGCAACGGCCGCGCGCGCCAGCTTGTAGAGGAGGACGCTCGTGGAATCGGCGACGATGCACTGTCCCTCGGCGGCACCGAGGGCCACCCGCCCGATCCTGTCGCCCACCTGCTGCGGCAGCTCCAGCCAGCCCTCGTCCCAGCCCCGGATGAGGCGGCCGCCCCACTGCTCCCCGACGAACGCCGTGAGGCTGTCCGGCGTCACGGCGAGGGGACGACCGAGGGAGTTGCCGTCGAGGTACGAGCGGACGGATCCATCCGCGGTCCCCAGGAAGAGTGCGCGGTGACGGGCGAGGGGGTCGGCGGCGTCGAGCTCGGCCGCCCTGTCGGCGAGGGTGGAGCTGGTCATCGCTCCAGTCTAGGTGGCGGGCCCTGCCGTTCCGGCGGCCGCGGAGGTCCAGGAGGGCGGCTCCCTGGGGAACCGCCCTCCTGGATACTGCACGGGTACTGCGTGGGTACTGCGCGCGGGACGACTACCGGCTGGATGCCGTGCTGTAGGCCGCCTGGATGGAACTGCCGAAGTACGGGCCGTACATGACGTTCTTCTGGGTGCTGTAGCCGAAGCTGTTGACGGAGTTCTGCGTGCCGCCGGATCCGGAGCCGACGAACCACGGACCGCCCGAGGAGCCGCCGGTCATGTCGCAGGGGATGCCCTGCGACTGCGTGCCGCCGATGCGATCGGCCGTTGCGGTCCCCGTGCAGCTGTAGAGGCGCTCACCGTTGAAGGGCGAGGCGGCAGGGTAGCCGTACGCGGTGTAGTTCAGCCCGCGGGCCATGTTGAAGCCGATGCTCGATGCGCCGACCGTCGCCGAGAGGGTCCGGCCGTTGAGGGTGTTCATGACGGCGAAGGCGCCGTCGTAGTTGATGTCGTTGCGGGAGACCCACTCGCTCGCTGCGACCAGCGAACGCGCGGTGAACTTGCCGTAGGGCGCCGCACCGTTGTTGTAGGCGGGCACGAAGACGAAGTTCGTGACGAATCCCGTGGCGAGGTCGTGCGTGCAGTGGCCGGCGGTGGCGACGACACTCTGGTTGCCGCTCTGCACGGAGTTGCCCGAGCACACGTAGTTCTGGCCGCCCTGGGTGAAGAACACCTTGCCGATGCGCGGTACGGCCGTCTGGGCGACGGCGCGGGGTTCGACGACGGGCTGCTTCGGCGCCTTGGCCACCGACTCCTGGCCTGCCTTCGGCATGATGGACCGGCCCTCGGCCGCCCATCCGGAGTTGATCGCGGTCGCCGGCTTGGCGTTCTTCATCCTGTCCGCGGTCCAGTAGGCGTCCAGCGACGCCTGGCTCTCGTTCTGGGCGTGGGACACGACGCCGGCAACGCTTGTGTCGGTGGCGGGCGACGGCGCTGCCTGGACCGGACCTGCTGCCATCAGCGCTGATGCCATCAGGGCCGACGCGGCGATCATGCCGGCTTTGAGACCTCTAGAGTTCACGAAACTCCTCTTTCCATCCAGTGGGGCGGCCTTCGGGGGCCGGTCCCTGGAGTCTGCCCCGCGCCCACGTGCCCTGCCCAGCCGATTCGGTGACTTCGGAAGAATCACCCGTGAAAACCACCGGCTCTCTGGACAGGGCCTGCCCGGCATGGAACTATTCCGCGCGGACCCACCCCGTGAAGTGCGGCCGGCGGCGCTTCGCATCCCAGCCCACGACGTCGATCCGGGAGCCGGCTGCAGCGACTTCGCCGGTCGGCGAGGCGAAGGAGAGCGCCACCCTGCCGGGCAGCGGCACGGGCGTGGCGAAGTCGACACGCCACGAGAGCGCACCCGACGGAGCAGGCACGGCTTCGTCGACCATCCGTGCCGCGAGGTACATGCCGTGGGCGATGGCGCCCTTCATGCCCAGCAGCCGCGCGGAGGGACCGCTCAGGTGGAGGGGGTTCCAGTCTCCCGACACGGCCGCGTACCGCCTCCCCAGGTCGGCGTCGAGACGCCAGAGTCCCGTCGGGACGGGCGGGACGAAGGCGGGCCGCTCCACGGATGAGCGTTCCGGTGCGCCCTCCGACCGGATGCCGCGGGCGAGGTAGACGGAGCGTCCCGACCACACGCGCTCCCCGTCGACGGCGATCTCCGTCACGAGGTCGACCTGCGTGCCGGCGGGGTGGGGCCTGAGGGCCTCGCTCCACGCGACGACGTCGAGCGTCTCCGACACGCCGACCTGCCGCTCCTGCCGCACCTCGTTGCTGAGGTGCACCATGCCGAGGAGCGGGAGGGGGAAGTCCGGCCGCGCGAGCACGCTCATGGCCACCGGGAACGCGACGGTGTGCAGGTAGGCGGAGGGCAGCTGGTCCCGGGCCGCGGACCCGAGCAGATGCTGGAAGCGCGTGACTGCGGGCAGCTCCACGCGCACGCCGCCGACGCGGTGCCGCACGGCGGGCAGGTCCGACGGCGCACCCTTCCGTGCCACCCTGCGGGCGGCCGTCGTCAGCAGCGCCCGGCGGTACAGCCCGGCGAGGGCGGGGACGGCCTCCAGCTGCACGAGATCGGTCGCACCGTTCTCCTGGCTCACGCGCCCACCAGGTTCTGCCCGCACACACGGAGCACCTGGCCGTTGATGCCAGCCGCCGCATCGGAGGAGAGGAACGCGACGGTCTCCGCGACGTCGACGGGCAGGCCGCCCTGCTGCAGGCTACTGAGGCGCCGGGCGACCTGGCGCGTGAGCGGCGGGATCTTCGCCGTCATGTCGGTCTCGATGAAGCCCGGGGCGACGGCGTTGATGCTGCGGCCCGCGCCCCCGAACTCGGCCGCCTGCGCCCGGACCATGCCGATCACACCCGCCTTGGACGCAGCGTAGTTGCTCTGCCCGCGGTTTCCGGCGATGCCGCTCGTCGAGGCCAGGCTGACGATCCGTCCAGTCTCCGAGAAGACCGGGGAGGCGATGAACTGCTCGTTCATCCGCAGCTGCGAGGCGATGTTGACCGCGATGACGGACTCCCAGCGGGACGCATCCATGTTGGCCAGGAGCTTGTCCCGCGTGATCCCGGCGTTGTGCACCACGATGTCGAGCGTCCCGAAGCGCCGGCGCACGTGGTCGAGGATCCGCACGGCGGCGTCCGCCGCGGTGATGTCGAGCTGCAGCGCCGTCCCGCCGACGCTGTTCGCCACGGCGGCGAGCTGCTCCCCCGCGGCCGGGACGTCGACGGCGACGACACGCGCTCCGTCCCGCACCAGGACCTCGGCGATCTTCGCACCGATGCCGCGGGCAGCGCCCGTGACCACGGCGGTCTTCCCGGCGAGGGGCTGGTCCGCGACGCCCTCGCCCGAGGCAGCGGTCGCGGCGGCGAGGTCGGTGATGCTCCCCGACGGAGTGGAAGCCACCTCGACGAACTGGCCGTCGACATAGGCGCTGCGACCCGAGAGGAAGAAGCGCAGGGCGCCGAGCGTCGTCGGATCCGTCGTGGTGGCGTCGCCGCGCAGGATGATGCCGTTCGCCGTCGCCCCGCCCCGCAGTTCGTGCGCGACCGAGCGGAGGGCGCCGTCGATCCCCTGGCGGGCAGCCGCCTGCGCGGGTCCGGAGGCGTCCGCGGCCGAGCGTAGGACGCCGATCACGCGTCCGCCCGGTACCAGCAGCCTGACGGCGTGCCCGAGTTCGAGCATCGGGGCGGCGAGGTCGGCGGGCTCGGTCGCTGCCTCCAGGACGACGACGGCGGCGCTCAGCTTCTCGCCGGGCAGGACGTGGCGCCGCACCTCGATGTCCCAGCCGAGCAGCACGTCGGCGAGCGCGTCCGCCCCCGCACCGGCGCCGGCGACCAGGACGGGGTGCGGCGCGAGCACCTCACCGGGCGTCCAGCGCCGCAGTACCGAGGGGCGGGGAAGACCGAGCGCCTTGGCGATCCTCGCGGGCAGGGGCGTGTTGACGAGTTCCAGGTACGCGTCGGCCATCAGTTCCTCGCCTCGAGGATCGCGACGACGCCCTGGCCACCCGCGGCGCAGACGGAGATGAGTCCTCGTCCGCCCTGCTCGGAGAGCGTCTTGGCGAGGGACGCGACGATGCGCCCGCCCGTCGCGGCGAACGGGTGCCCGGCAGCGAGCGAGGACCCGTTGACGTTGAGCTTCGAACGGTCGATGCTGCCGAGCGCGCCGTCCAGGCCGAGCACTCGCCTGCAGTACTCCTCGTCCTCCCAGGCCGCGAGCGAGCTGAGGACCGTCCCGGCGAACGCCTCGTGGATCTCGAAGAAATCGAAGTCCGCGAAGGTGAGGCCGTTGCGCTTCAGCAGGCGGGGCAGCGCGTGGACCGGCGCCATCAGCAGGCCCTCGTCGCCCTGCACGAAGTCCACCGCGGCCGCCTCGGCGTCGACGACGTTCGCGAGCATGGGCAGGTTGTTGGCACGCGCGTAGTCCTCGCTGCCGAGCAGCACGACGGCGGCTCCGTCGGTCAGCGGCGTGGAGTTGCCGGCCGTCATGGTCGCCGGGCTGTCGAGGCCCTTGCCGAAGACGGGCTTGAGCGTTGCGAGTTTCTCCGGCGAGGTGTCGGCGCGGAGGTTCGCGTCACGCAGCAGTCCACGGTAGGGCGTCAGGAGATCGGCGAAGAAGCCCCGGTCGTAGGCTGCCGCGAGGTTCTGGTGGCTACGGTAGGCGAGCTCGTCCTGGGCCTCGCGGGTGATCTGCCAGGCGGCGGTGGTGATGGCCTGGTGCTCCCCCATGGACAGCCCGGTCCGGGGTTCGCCCGTGCCCGGCGCGTTGGGCGAGAGGTCCTTCGGCCGGAGCGTGCTGAGGATGCGGATCTTCTGCTGGGTCGTCCTGGCGCGCGAGAGGTCCAGCAGGACGCGGCGCAGCCCCTCGCTGACGGCGATCGGGGCGTCGGACGCCGAGTCGACGCCACCGGCGATCCCCGACTCGATCTGGCCGAGCTTGATCTTGTTGGACAGCCCCACCACGGTCTCGAGTCCGGTGGCGCAGGCCTGCTGCAGGTCGTAGGCGGGAGTCTCCGGCGAGAGTGCCGATCCGAGTACTGCCTCGCGGGTCAGGTTGAAGTCGCGGGAGTGCTTCAGGACGGCGCCCGCTGCGACCTCCCCGATGCGCTCGCCCTGCAGGCCGAAGCGGGCCACGAGCCCGTCGAGCGCGGCGATGAGCATGTCGCGGTTGGACGAGTAGGCGTAGGCACCGCCGGCGCGGGCGAAGGGGATGCGGTTGCCGCCGATGACGACTGCCTTGCGGGGTGACTGGGCAGCGTTCTGCGCGCCGGCCTGATCTGCCATGGAAGGACTCCTGGTACGAGGGGGTGGATTACCGATACCTAGCGTACCTGATACGCTGAGTATCATGAAGCTCGCCGCTGCCCGGAAGGGTGCCTCCCGCCAGGCGTCCGTCGATGCGCCGACCGCCCCGGACGGACGGTCGAGCCGCTGGGAGGAACACCGCGCGGCACGGCGACGCGAACTCATCAAGACGGCCCGGCGGGCCATCGACTCACTCGGTCCCGGAGCCTCCATGGAGGACATCGCCGCTGCGGCGGACACGTCGAAGTCCGTGTACTACCGCTACTTCGGCGACAAGACCGGCCTTCAGCGGGCCGTCGCGGAAGTGGTCATCGGGCAGATGCAGCAGAAGGTCATCGACGCGGCGCGGGCCGCCGCGACCCCACGCGAAGGACTCCACTCCATGGTCCTCGCCTACCTCCAGATGGCGAGGACCTCTCCCAACGTCTACGCGTTCGTGACGAGGGTCGGGATCGCGGAATCAGGAGCGCACGACGACGGCGCCCAGGATACCCTCGCCCACTTCCTCGCAGCCGTCACCGACATGGTGTCCCGCCCCATGCGCGCCTACCTGGTCTCCCCCGACCGGCCGAGCGGTCCCGACGATTCCGCACCCGAGTACTGGCCGGCGGCAGCCATCGGCATGGTGCGCGCAGCAGGTGAGCACTGGCTCGCCACCCCGGACGGTCCGGACAGACCGACCGAGGAGCAGATGGCCCACCACATCACCGGCTGGCTCTTCGACGGCATCACCCGGTACGAAGCCCTCGCGCAGGCGGCTTCCCCCGGCCGTCGCGTCCCGCCCCGCC
>NZ_JBQEMM010000015.1:0-55856 GCF_053470025.1 Arthrobacter sp. CP30 | reverse complement strand
GGCCGGGGGACGCCGGGGGCACCGGGAGCGGCTGCGGTACCGGGAACTCCGCCGGGGAGACCGAGGAGTTCTCGGCGTCCGGTCCCGTGGCAGGACGACCGGGCGCAGTCGGCTGGGGGCCGGTGGGGGTCGGATCCGGGACCATCCCGCCATCCCTCGCAGCACCTGGTGCCGGCTCCCCGATCGGACCGGGAGAGGACACCGAGATACGGACCGGCCCGGAGGCAGGCGCCTCGAAGACCGGGACCCCCGCGGGTCCGCGCACGGAGGACGGCGCGTTGGCGCCCGGCGGCGGACCGTCCGGCGTGGGACCGTCCGGCGTGGGACCGTCCGGCGTGCCTGGTGCGGGGGACGTGAAGGATGCGGGGGTGGTCGGGGTCGGTGCCCGACGGACCGTCAGGTCGACGTCGTCGTCGGGGTGCGGGGCGCTGCCCGTCGGGGCGTCGGCGCCGACCGTGTCCTCGGGAGCGAAACGGTCGACGAAGCGGGGCGGGCCTGCGTCCGAGGCGTCCCGGCGTCGTCGTGCGCCTCCCACCCCCTCCGGGGCGTCGTCCGGCATCCAGTCAGACTGGTCTTGCGTCATTGGTGTTCCGTTCCCCCGCCGGCCCTGCGACGGGCCGCTGTCAGTCGTTCCGACTGCGCTCATCCTATAAGGACGCCGATGAAGTGGTCCCGGCCCTGCCGGCGCGCTGTGGACGCGCCCTGACATGCATCCGCTCCCCCTGCTTCCCGAACAGGCTGATAAATTCCACGGTACGTCCGTCGGCGCTGGCGAACCAGTGCGGCGTGTGCGTGTCGAACTCTGCCGCCTCCCCGGGCCCGAGCACGAAGTCGTTCTCCCCGAGTACGAGCCGCAGGGACCCGTTGAGGATGTAGAGCCACTCGTAGCCCTCGTGGACCTGGGGGTCCGGGTCCGCGCCGCGCGCGTCCCCGGCGAGCACCATCTTGAACGCCTGGACCCCGCCCGGTCGTCTGGTCAGCGGGATCGCCGTGATCCCCCGGTGCTCGATCGGACGGAGGTGGATGCGCGGGTCCCCCGTGGGGGGTGCGCCCACGAGGTCGTCGAGGGGCACCCCGTAGAGCTTTGCGATGGGCAGGAGCAGCTCGAGATTGGGGCGGCGCCGCCCCGCCTCGAGCCGCGAGAGGGTACTGACGGAGACGCCCGACGCCGCGGACACCTCGGTCAGGGTCAGGTTCCGCTGGGCCCTCAGGGCGCGGAGCCGGGGTCCGACGGCCCCGAGGACCGCGTCGAGTTCAGTCGTCATGCTGCCAGTTTGCCATAGCGGCAAGATACTTTGCCCTTCTGGTCGTGACTGCGGATGCTTGGTGGACCAGTACTTCCGAAGGAGAACGCGCATGCCACGCACCATCGACACCCCCAGCGCCCGGTACGACGTCGTCGTGATCGGCGGCGGCGCAGCGGGATTGAGCGCCGCCGTCACGCTGGGCCGGGCGCTACGCCGCGTCCTCGTCATCGACGCCGGTACCCCCCGCAACGCCCCCGCCGACGGCGTCCATGGGTACCTCTCGCGCGAGGGCATGAATCCTCTCGCCCTCCTCGCCGCCGGCCGTGCCGAGGCGGAGGCCTACGGGACGGCCGTCGTGACCGCCGAGGCAGTCGGTGCACGCCGCGTGGCCGAGGGCTTCGAGGTGGAGCTCGACGACGGCCGGACCGTGACGGGGCGTCGGGTCCTCCTGGCCACGGGCCTGCAGGACGGCCTCCCGGACATCCCGGGTCTCCGGGAGCAGTGGGGCTCGGGCGTCGTGCACTGCCCCTACTGCCACGGCTACGAGATCCGTGGGCAGAACATCGGCATCCTCGCGACCGGCGCCCTGTCCGCGCACCAGGCCCTCCTGTTCAGGCAGTGGTCGGAGAACATCACCCTCTTCCTGAACGACACGCTGATCCCCTCCGACGAGGAGTGGGAGAAACTGGCGGCGCGGTCCGTGCGCGTCGTCGACGGCGCCGTCGCCTCCGTGGACTCGATCGACGGCGGACTGACGGGGGTGACCCTGGCGGACGGGACGGGCTTCGACCTCCAGGCCCTCGCCGTCGGGAGCAGGATGAACGCCCGGGGCGGACTCGCCGAGGAGCTGGGCCTCGAGCTCCGGGACCACCCCACGGGCATGGGCACCTTCCTCGAACCCGGCCCCATGGGCACCACGGCGGTGCCGGGCGTCTACGTGGCGGGGAACGTCTCGAACGTCTCGGCCCAGGTGATCGTCGCGGCCGCGGAGGGCATGACGGCCGGGGCGATGATCAACGCCCACCTGATCGAGGAGGAGACGGCCTGGGCGGTCGAGGGCCGGAGCGGGCCCTTCTCCGCGGCGGTGGAGGCCGAGGTCTCGGCCGGTGTCCTTGGCGACCGGCGCCACGGGTTGGATGATGGGGCGGTCATCAGCGCCGCTGCGGGAGCGACGACGCAGTCACTGGACGAAGGAGTACGCCGTGCTGGTTGAGTACACGCAGGAGTTCTGGGACGAGAGGTACCGGCAGCGGGACCGCATCTGGAGCGGGAAGCCGAACCGGCATCTCGTGGCCGAGGTGGATGGCCTGCGGCCGGGCTCCGCGCTCGACGTCGGCTGCGGGGAGGGCGCGGACGCCGCCTGGCTCGCCGATCAGGGCTGGGACGTCCTCGGGATCGACGTGTCCGAGGTCGCCCTGGACCGGGCCCGGGCGCACTCGGCGGCACTCGACCCGTCCCTCGCGGATCGCCTGCACTGGCAGCAGGTGGACCTCCTGGCCTCACCGGACCTGCCCCGCGACCTCGACCTCGTGTCGATCCAGTTCATGCACCTGCCCGAGCCGCACCGCTCACGGGTCTTCGGGGAACTCGCGAGCCGCGTGGCCGTCGGGGGGACCCTGCTGATCGTGGCGCACGATCCCTCCGACCTGCACTCCGGGGTAGGACGGCCGCACCAGGCCGACCTCTACTTCACGGCCCAGGAGATCGCGGCCCTGCTCGACGACTCCTGGGATGTCCGCGTGTGCGAGTCCCGTCCGCGCGTCGAGCGCTCGCCCGACGGTCACGAGCACGCGATCAGCGATGCCGTCCTCCTGGCGGTGCGCACGGGCTGATCGGCGCGGGCGCCCGGGCCGGATGCGGCAGGGGCCCCTGAAGGGCAGGGGCGGAGACTACGCTGGCGCCATGTCCGCCCCAGCTCTCGCCCTGCCGCCGGATCCGATCGTCGTCGACCTGGTGTCCGACGGGCCGTCCTGGTGGGAGGTCGTCGGTGCGCTCGCGCCCTTCGCCGTCCTCCTCGCGGCGGTGCTGGCGACGCTGACGGCATTCGCGACCCTGCGCCAGCGCGCCGCGGCGGACCGCGCCACCCTCGACCAGAGACGGCGCGCGGACGACCGTGCGGAGTGGTGGCGGCGGACGCAGTGGGCGATCGACGCCGCGACGTCGCTCGACCCGGTACGGCAGGAAGCGGGTGTCGAGGCGCTGCTGCAGCTGTCCTACAGCGAGCTGGCCACCGAGGAGGACCGGCTGATCCTGGACGCGATCTGGGTGGGCAACCCCGTGGCCGATCCCGAGGGTGCGGGCGCTGGACTGCCAGACGGCGGTACCGGATAATAGGCGGGACGAGTGGAAGGAGGGGTCGCATGACCGACACGGCACCAGCACGGACACCTCCGCCTGCCGAGGGCACCTACCGACGGCCGGCCGACACACCGCGCGTCACGGCCGCCAAGGCCCGGCTGCGGGTCGCCCTCGACCAGCAACTCGGTCGCCCGACCCCGCAGTCCGTCAAGGACGCCGCCGAGGGCAAGCGCTAGTCATCACCCGAACGCATGGAGCCCGGCAGGAGGACCTGCCGGGCTCCGCCGTTCCCCTGCCCCGGGGCGGATCGCTGCAGACGCGGTCAGCACCTCCGGAACAGATATCCGACGTCGCCGGGCCTCGACAGCTCCCGGTCCCGCACCACCGTCGACGATGGCCGGTCCCCATCCGCACAGGCGTCCGCCGTGGGTCCCGGATACTCGACGGCGAGCACCGCGTCTCCGTACTGCGCCGCGTACTCCCCGCACTCACGGAACTCCACGCACTGCTCGGCGATGGCGAAGTCGAAACCGACG
The DNA here is from genome assembly GCF_053470025.1 of Arthrobacter sp. CP30. Taxonomy (NCBI): domain Bacteria; kingdom Bacillati; phylum Actinomycetota; class Actinomycetes; order Micrococcales; family Micrococcaceae; genus Arthrobacter; species Arthrobacter sp. CP30. The sequence goes on along the minus strand of NZ_JBQEMM010000015.1, from coordinate 51,775 downwards.
CCGGCGAGCTCCGCCGTGTCCTCCGCCGCGTTCTTCTGGCCCACCAGCAGCCCCAGCCCCTGTGCCGCCGCCACGAGCGTCGTCGCCAGCGCCCTGTTGTCGTCGAGGACGAGCAGCCCGTCCGACCGGACGTAGGAATCGAGATTGTCCAGTTCGACGGCGTCGAAGCCACGGTCCGCGCATTCCTTGAGGACGGCTCCGGTCCGGGCGGCGATGGCGGTCCGCTTCGCCTCCGTCCCCGTGTCCAGCAGGTACTCGTCCGGCCAGTCGGGGTCGGCGAGCGGCTCGCCGTCGATCGTCAGGACGAGGCCGTCGGCCAGCCACCCGGAGGACGCGCCGGGCTGCGTCTGGAAGGCATTGACATAGCAGATCGAGTACACACCGTCGGCCGGTCCGTCGGACAGCTCCCGGACGACGACGCCGGTGCCCTCCGCGGGCGGATAGGATCCGCCGAGCTGGTAGTCCCAGGGCACCCCCGCAGGGAAGGGCCGCACGTCGGCCGCCGCCGAGCAGCCGCCGATCAGCGCCGTCGCGGCGACCAGCACCGCCGTCACCCGCCAGGCCTGCCGTCGATCATCCACCGTGCCACCGTAGCGCTGCCGGGCGGAGGGAGCCACGCGGGTGGATCCCCCTGTCCCGCCGACGCGTGCAGCCGGGGTCGGAGTGCTGCGGTATTGTCTGTCTCGCCTCTAGAAGAAGGGGCACATCGGGTTGAGCGCGTGAATGAGGCAGTTCGTGAGTGATAGCAGCAGGTTGGACCCGGAGAAGGACTTCCCCGAGGACCTCTCGTCCGTCGATCGGGATGACCTCGACATCCTGAACAGCAGGAACCACCGTGACCGGGATCTCCAGTACATCCGCGACGGTGACGTGGATGCGGAGACGGAGGGCCGGCACCATGATCTTCGCGAGGAGCTCGATCGCCGCCAGGTGGATCGCGACGCAGCCCTCAGGGGCGACGCGCCGGCATCCGAGGACGCGGAGAGCGCCGCGGGCTGACGCCGCGGTGGAGTGGACGCAGAAGGCCCCGGAGCCGAAGCTCCGGGGCCTTCCCTGTCCTGCGAGGTAGCGGTGCCGGGACTCGATCCCGGGACCTCACGATTATGAGTCGTGCGCTCTAACCAGCTGAGCTACACCGCCCTAAACGAGGCTGCCCGCACCGATCGGCTGATCGTCACGGGCCCCTCATTTGCGAGCCCCCCACCGGAATCGATCCGGTGACCTCGTTCTTACCAAGAACGCGCTCTACCACTGAGCTAGGGGGGCAACAGCAAGAAACTTTACCAGTTCCCGACCGTTGGTGCGAAATCGTGGACCGCACTCAGGACCGGTACCGCGGTTCCGCGTCGGACCCGTGCCAGGCACGGGTCCGACGGGGTTCTACGAGCTGATTCCTACCACTGCTCGGACTGGGCGCTGGAGCGTCCGGCCCCTGCTCCCGCGCCCTTCGAGCGTGGTTTGCGGTTGGCGTCGCCCGAGAAGCGGGTGTCGCCGTCGCGCTTCGGGAAGTCCTTCTTGAAGGGCTTCTTGAACTCGCCCGCGCCGCGGTTGCCCGCGGGCTTGCGGCCCTTGTCCAGCTCGAGGTGGATCAGCTCGCCACCGATTCGCGTGCGGGAGAGAGCCCGCAGCTGATCGGTCGAGAGGTCCGCCGGGAGTTCCACGAGGCTGTGGTCGGCCCGGATGTCGATGCCGCCGATCTGCGAGGAGGAGATCCCGCCCTCGTTGGCGATGGCTCCGACGATCGAACCCGGCATCACGCGCTGGCGACGTCCCACCGCGATGCGGTAGGTGGCGTTGCCCTCCGTGAGGGTTCGCGTCGGGCCACGGGACCCGAAGGCGTCCTTGCGACCCTCGGCACGCTCACGCTGTCCGGCGGGGGCGACGGGGATGTCCTGAACGAGGATCGGCTGGCCGTTCTGCGCCATGACGGCGAGGGCGGCAGCGATCTCGGTCGCGGGCACGTCGTGCTCGCGCTCGTAGGTGGCGATGAGGTCGCGGAACAGGGCCACGTCCTTGCCGGCGAGCGTCTGCGTGATCTTGTCCGCGAACTTGCTGAGGCGCAGCTCGTTGATCTTGGCGGTGGAGGGCAGCTGCATCTGCTCGACCGGCTGGCGCGTGGCCTTCTCGATCGACCGCAGCAGGTACTTCTCACGCGGGGTGATGAAGAGGATCGCGTCACCCGAGCGCCCTGCACGGCCGGTGCGGCCGATGCGGTGGACGTAGGACTCGGTGTCGTTCGGGATGTCGTAGTTCACGACGAGCGAGATACGCTCCACATCGAGGCCACGGGCGGCGACGTCCGTGGCGACGAGGATGTCGATCTTTCCGTCACGCAGGGCCTCGACCGTGCGCTCACGCTGCTGCTGCGGGATGTCCCCGTTGATGGCTGCTGCCGAGAAGCCCCGTGAACGCAACTTGTCCGCCAGGTCTTCGGTAGCCGCCTTGGTGCGGACGAAGGCGATGATGCCGTCGTAGTCCTCCACCTCGAGGATGCGGGTCATCGCATCGAGCTTGTGCGGGCCCATGACCTGCAGGTAGCGCTGACGCGTGTTGGTGCCCGTGGTCGTCTTACCCTTGACCGAGATCTCGGCCGGATCATTCAGGTACTTCTTGGCGATGCGGCGGATGGCCGGGGGCATGGTCGCCGAGAACAGGGCGACCTGCTTCTCCTCGGGCGTGGAGGAGAGGATCTTCTCGACGTCCTCGGCGAAGCCCATGCGGAGCATCTCGTCGGCCTCGTCGAGCACCACGTACTCGAGGTTGGACAGGTCGAGCGACCCCTTCTCGATGTGGTCGATGACACGCCCGGGCGTTCCGACGACGACCTGCGCGCCACGGCGGAGTCCGTTGAGCTGCGGGCCGTACGGGGATCCGCCGTACACGGGAAGGACGGTGAAACCGTCCATGTGCTTGGCGTAGGACGTGAAGGCGTCGGCCACCTGGAGCGCGAGCTCGCGGGTCGGTGCGAGCACCAAGACCTGCGTGTTCTTGCTGGGACCGCCGTTGACGTCGGCGAGCTCCGCCATCTTCGAGAGCGCCGGGACGGCGAACGCGGCGGTCTTGCCGGTACCGGTCTGCGCCAGGCCCACGACGTCGCGGCCTTCGAGGAGTGCGGGGATGGTGGCCGCCTGGATGGGCGACGGCTTCTCGTAGCCGAGGTCGGTCAGGGCGGCGAGGATGCGGCCGTCGAGGTTGAGCTCGGTGAAGCGGATGCTCACGTCGTCGTCCTCCGGTGCGCCGGCGGGAGCCGCTGCGGTCGCCTCGGTGACGGGAGTGATGTCGATGATCTGCTCGGACAGGTTTTCAGGCACGGGAAGGATCCTCCAGGTAGGTGCCGGTCGGCCCTACGGGGTGGAGCCCGGAGTGCCGAATGAACATAGAAATCCGGCACTGTTTCAATCCCGCGGCAGGACTTCTCGCCACACGTGGTTCGCTGCTCTCACAGCAGTGATGTGTGACTTTTCTTCTAGCCGGCGCTCCCTGATGAATCTGCTCGCGAGTCTGTGCTCCGAGCCCCAACACAACCTATCCGGCCCGATGAGGGGCGGAAATAAAGGGAATACCGGTGTGGGGGATGTTCCAAGTCTACGGCATGCTGGCCCCCGCATGCGCCGGGAGGGCGACATGGGGCGCGTGACCTTCGGCACGTCAGGCGAACGACGCCACTCTCAGGGCCTGCAGCGCTGCCTTCCGCACCTGGGGGGTGAGCTTCAGTCCTGTCGAGTCGGCGGCACCGAGGAGGGACTGCGCCTGCCCCTCCGACAGGCCGGCGTAGACCTGCGCCGCGGTGATGCCGTGGTCGGGGACCTCCGTGACCCGGATGGTGTCCCCGGCCGAGATGATCCCCTTCGTCACGACGCTGAGATAGGTGCCCACGCGGTTGGCCTCGGCGAAACGCCTGACCCACGACCGCTCGCCCAGGTAGCGCGCGAAGTTCACGCACGGCGTCCGGGGCATGGTCACTTCCAGCACCACCTGATCACCGACACTCCAGCGTTCACCGATCACCGCGTGCGAGGCATCGACGCCGGAGACCCGGAGGTTCTCGCCGAACAGCCCGGGCGTGACCTCTCGCCCGAGTTCTGCCGACCAGAAGTCGGCATCGTCCTGTGCGTAGGCGTAGACGGCCTTCGTGGGACCGCCGTGGTGCTTCCTGCTGGCCTGGATGTCCCCCGTGAGACCGAGCGGGTGCACGGTGACGGGACCCTCGACCGGCCGCTTGTCGATGGCGGTCACACCGGTGGAGTCCTTCGTGGGCATGAGCTCGTGCACACGACAGACGGCGAGGAGCGTTCCGGTGGTCATGGGGACCATCCTAGGGGTCGGCTCGCGCAGGCACGGTCAGGGTTCGAAGCGGTACCCCATGCCGCTCTCCGTCACGAAGTGGCGCGGCGCCGCCGGGTCCCGTTCGAGCTTCTTGCGCAGCTGCGCCATGTACACCCGGAGGTACTGCACGTCCTTCGCGTAGGCGGGCCCCCAGACGTCGAGGAGAAGCTGCTGCTGGGTGACGAGCTTCCCGGGATGCGCGATCAGCCGGTCCACGATCTTCCACTCCGTGGGTGTGAGCCGGACGTCCTTGCCGCCCCTGATCACCCTCCGGGCCCCTGCGTCGAGGGTGAAGTCCGGCGTGGTGATGACCGGCGCTTCGGCCTCGACCAATGCACGCCGCGCGGCCGCCCGCAGCCGGGCCAGGAGCTCGTCCAGTCCGAAGGGCTTCGTCACGTAGTCGTCGGCTCCGGCGTCGAGTGCGTCCACCTTGTCCTCGGAACCGTGCCGGGCGGAGAGCACGATGATGTGGACCTGCGACCAGCCGCGGATGCGGCGGATGACCTCGACGCCGTCGATGTCCGGCAGGCCGAGGTCCAGCACGATGATGTCCGGGTGGTGCTCCGCCGCGGCCCCGAGCGCCGTCTCGCCGTCCACGGCCGTCACGCACTGGTAGCCGTACGCGCGGAGGTTGATCTCCAGGGCGCGAAGGAGCTGCGGTTCGTCGTCGACCACCAGCACGCGCGTCACAGCTCCACCGCTCCGGTGGAGATGGGCAGCCTGATGACGAGGGTGAGGCCGCCGCCCGGTGTCTGTTCGGCGTCGAGCATCCCGCCCATGACCTCCGTGAATCCCTTGGCGACCGCGAGGCCCAGCCCCACGCCGGCGCCGGACGGGGCGTCGTCGAGCCGCTGGAACGGCCGGAACATGGCCTCCACGTCGTCGCGCGACACTCCGCGCCCGTGGTCGATCACGCGCAGTTCGCCGGCCGGGAAGCCGTTGACGAGGGCGCGGCCGGTACCACCCGCGGAAGCGGTGATCTCGACGGCGGAGTCCGGTGCGTACTTCACGGCGTTCTCGACGATGTTCGCGACGACACGCTCCAGCAGTCCCGGGTCCGCGTCGACGGCCGGCAGGTTCGGCGGGATGGCCACGTGCACGCGGTCCCCCGGCACGTTGGCGAGCGCGGGGCCGACGACGTCGGTCCACCTGAGCGGCCGCAGGTGCGGGTTGACGGCGTCGCCGCTGATGCGCGACATGTCGAGCAGGTTGTTCACGAGGGCGTCCAGGCGGTCCGAGTAGTCCTCGATGGTCGCGAGCAGCTCGTCCTCGTCCTCCTGCGAGAAGGTGACGTCCGAGCGCCGGAGGCTGCTGACGGCCAGTTTGATCCCGGCCAGCGGCGTGCGGAGATCGTGTGAGACGGATCTGAGGATGGCGGTGCGCATGACGTTGCCCTCGACCAGCCTCCGGTTGGTCCGCGTGCTGGCGAGGAGTTCCTGCCGCTGCAGCAGGGCGCGGAGCTGCCCCGCGAAGGCGCGCAGGAGCCCGCGCTCCCGGGCGGAGAGGGCCGTGCCGAAGAGAGCCAGCGAGACGTCGTCGCCCACCTGCTCGACGGCGGTCGCCGCACCGATCGGCCAGGGATCGGCGGGGCCGGTGGGAGTCCGCCGGACCGCCCGGTCCTGCCGGTCCTGACGGCGGACCGGCTCACCCGCGGCGCTGCCGTCCGGCCCGGGCCGGACGGCCAGTGCCCTGCGCTCCATCCCGGTCCCTCCGTTGCGGCCCTGCTCCGCGGACCCCCCACGGCCCGCCCCACTGACCGCCGACACGCCGTCCGCCGGGCCGCTGTCCGCTGCACCGGCGAACAGGACGACGGCGTCGGCATCGAACTGGGCCTGGACGTGGCGGAGGAAACCCTGCAGCGTGTCCTCCTCGGCGAGCGCTCCCCGCGCGAGGTCGCCGAGCAGCGCGGCTTCCTGCTGCGCCATCGCCGCTTCTCGCGAGCGCCGTGCGGACAGTCCGACGACGAGGGACACCGTCACCGCCACCGCGATGAAGATCAGCACCGTGGCGACGTTCTCGGCCTCGGAGATCTCGAGGGAGCCGAACGGCTCGGTCGAGGTGTAGATCAGGATGATGCTGCTCCAGAGGGCGGCCAGCAGGGCCGGCCACAGTCCCCCGATCAGCGCGACCGCGATGACGCCCGCGATCTGGAACAGGACGTCGACGGCGAGCAGGGAGCCGCCCACCGAGAAGACGGCCAGCTCCAGCAGCGGCGGGAGGACGAGCGCGATCGCGCATCCGGCGGCGACGCGTCCGCGGCCCACGGGGGCCACGAGCGTCCGCCGGGTTGCGGGCACCATCAGTGGCGGCGGGTGCCGGGCGCGACGCCGTCGTACGCGCCGTCCTCGCGTGCCTCGTCCGTGGCGTCCTCGTGCGCGTGGTGACGCGCGGTGTGCTCGGGGAGGGAGTCGTCCGGCAGTGCGTCCTCTGACACGACGCCCTCCCCGCCGGCATCTCCCCCACTCGTGCCGGCTCCCGGCGCGAGCGGTCCCGCGGTGGACAGGCGTGCAGGGATGCGGGAGAGCAGTACCCAGAACACGGTCGTGGCCAGGGCGCAGACCACGCCTGCGCTGGAGGCGACCAGCCAGCCGGTGGTCAGCTGCGAGTCGAGGTCCTCGGCGCCGAACAGCAGGCCGATGGTCTTGGGCGAGTAGATGAACACCACCAGGGTGGGGACGAAGAGCGCGGCCGCCGCCGTCCGGTAGGCCTTCAACTCCGCGGGGAGGCCGGCGGCCTGGCCCGCGAGGACGGCGAGGACCACGACGATGAAGACCCAGTGGTGGGACCAGGAGATGGGTGAGATCAGCAGCATGAGCAACGCCGTCATGGCCATCGGCAGGAAACGGTCCCCACGCTGCTGCGCCGCGCGGATGACGTACGTGGCCGCCGCGACGAGGAGCAGGGAGATGATGAGCCACGGGACGGTCGACGGGAACTCGGGGCCCATCACGTGCAGGATGGCGCCACGGATCGACAGGTTGTCCACATATCCTTCGCCGCCGATGCGGCCCGTATCGCGCAGCATCTGCAGCCAGTAGGTCGCCGACTCGGCGGGCAGCAGGAGGAAACCGAGGGCGATGGTCCCGAAGAAGCCCGCGGCCATGGTGAACAGCTGCTTCCACTCGCCGCGTGCCAGGAAGTAGAGGCCGAAGACGAGCGGGGTGAGCTTGATGCCCGCCGCGATCCCCGTGAGCAGGCCCGTGGGCAGGCGGCGGTGCGGTCCGGACAGGAGATCGGCCGCGATCATCGCGAACAGCAGGATGTTCACCTGGGAGAAGGCCATCGTCTCGCGCCACGGCCCCAGCAGGCACACGAGCCCGGTCCCGGCGATCGCGAGGGGCAGGGCGGACGGATGGGCGAGCACGGCGCGCACCGACCGGAAGCCGCCGAGATACCGGGTGATGAGGAACGAGGTCGCGGCGGCGATCAGGACCGACAGTCCCACGAAGAGCACGGCACCGGTCTCGGCACTCACGAGGGTCAACGCCGTGAAGGCGAGCGCCGCGAACGGCGGATAGGTGAAGAGAAGCGAGCCCTCCCCCTCCCCGAAGGACCGCGTGTAGAGGGAGCCGTCGCCGTCGACCACGGACTGCCCGCCCATCCGGTACACGCGGTAGTCGAGGCCGATGAAGTCGGCCCAGGCGTACGCCCACGTCGCCAGCGCGGCGGCCACGACGAGGGCGGCGACGACGCCGAGCACCCGCCGGGTCACCGGGACAGTGCGCTGGCTCATGCTTGCCTTCCGAAGGACGGGGATGGAGCCGGGCACCGCGGATTCGGCGGGCAACGGCTCATCCAGTGTAGGCACGCCCCCTCGGGAAGCTGCTCCCGTGCGGATATGGTGGAAATCACCCCTCCCGCTGCGAAAGGTCCATCCACCGATGTCCTCCCCCCAGATCGTCGCCATCACGAACGCCCACGTCGTCCCGATCGACGGCGAGCCGTTCGACGGCACCGTCGTCGTCGAGGACGGGCGGATCACCGCGCTCGGCGCTTCCGTGACCGTGCCCGACGGCGCCGTCGTCGTCGATGCCGCCGGCAAGTGGCTGCTGCCCGGTTTCGTCGACGCCCACGTGCACCTCGGGACGCACGAGGAGGGCGAGGGCGTTGCCGGTGACGACACCAACGAGATGACGGACCCGAACACCGCCGGTGTCCGCGCGATCGACGCCATCAACCCCTTCGACCCCGGATTCGACGACGCGCTCGCGGGCGGCGTGACCACGGTCAATGTGAATCCCGGCTCGGGCAATCCGATCGGCGGCCTCGCCGTCGCCCTCCACACGCACGGGCGCTACCTCGAGGAGATGGTGCTGCGCTCCCCCAGCGGCCTGAAGTCCGCCCTCGGTGAGAACCCGAAGCGGGTCTACGGCGCCAAGGGGAAGACGCCGTCCACGCGCCTCGGCACCGCCCTGGTGATCCGCGAGGCCTTCATGAAGGCCCAGAACTACATGGGCAAGGCCGACGAGAATGCCCGCGATCCGCACATGGAGGCCCTGGCCATGGTGCTCCGCCGCGAGATCCCGTGGCGTCAGCACGCTCACCGTGCCGACGACATCGCGACAGCCATCCGCATCGCCGACGAGTTCGGCTACGACCTCGTGCTGGACCACGGCACCGAGGCCCACCTGCTCGGCGACGTCCTCGCGGAGCGGGGCACCCCTGTCCTGATCGGCCCCCTCTTCACCACCAAGTCCAAGGTGGAGCTCCGCGGCCGCTCGATCGCGAACCCGGGCAAGCTGGCGAGGGCCGGCGTCGAGATCTCGATCATCACCGACCACCCGGTCATCCCGATCAACTTCCTGGTGCACCAGGCCACCCTGGCCATCAAGGAGGGGCTGGACCGGGAGACCGCGCTGCGGTCGATCACCATCAACCCTGCGAAGGTCCTCGGACTCGCCGATCGCCTCGGCTCGCTCGCCGTCGGGAAGGACGCGGACCTCGTCCTGTGGAGCGGCGATCCCCTCGACGTCATGCAGCGCGCACTGCAGGTCTGGATCGGCGGCACGGAGGTCTACTCCTACGACACCGAGACGCACAGCGCCACCGTTGCCCCGCGCGTCTAGGCCGTCATCGGTGGCCGCTCCCCTGCCGCCGAGGCCCTTCACGCTGCGGGCGGCGATCATCCTGTGGCTCGTGATCTCGGTGCTCCTCGCCGTCGCGGCCGGCTCGTTCATCGCGTCCGCGGTGATGGAGGACTCGGACCGCGCAGGCTTCATCGGGCTCGGCACACTGTTCGGGGCGCTGGCCGTCCTGCAGCTGATCCTCCTGCTCCCGCTGCGGCGGGGCAGGAGGGGCGGGCGTGAGCTGCTCTCCACGATCGGCATCATCGTCGGGGTCCCCATCATCGTGCGGGGCACCCCGGGGCTGTCCCTGGTCGCGGTGGCCATGCTCGTCGCGGTGCTGCTCATGTGGCTGCCGCAGAGCAGCGACTACTTCCAGCTGACGCAGCCGAAGGCGAAGAAGCGGTTCAGGCTGCCCGGGTCCCGCTAGGGTCTGCCGGGCACTCGACACTCTCCGCGACGTCGTGCGCGCGCTTCAACCGACCCGGCGCGGGTCGGGCCGCGGCACGCCGCAGATCAGCGTCGCCGCGGGCCGAGGACGTGCACGACACCGCAGCCCGTCGCCGAGCCCGATTCCGAGCCCGCGGATCCCGAGAACACGAAGGGCCCCTCCGACCGGAGGGGCCCTTCACGTGCAGCAGCTGTCAGCGCAGTGCCGAGATGGCCTGCTCGAGGTCGCCGATGAGGTCCTCGAGGTCCTCGATGCCGACGGACAGCCGGACCAGGTTCTCGGGAACGGCGAGCTCGGTGCCCTTGACGGAGGCGTGCGTCATGTCCGACGGGTAGTTCATGAGCGACTCGATGCCACCCAGGGACTCCGCGAGGATGAAGACGCTCGTGTTCTCCGCAACCTTCTTCGCAGCCTCCGCTCCACCCCTGAACGTCACGGAGATCATGCCGCCGAAGTCCTTCATCTGCGCCGCGGCGAGGTCGTGGCCGGGGTGCTCGGGCAGGCCCGGGTAGTACACGCGCTCCACCTCGTCCTGCTCCTGCAGCCAGCGGGCGATCGCCAGGGCGTTCGAGGAATGCCGGTCCATGCGGACGCCCAAGGTCTTGAGTCCCCGCGTCGTCAGCCAGGCCTCCATCGGCGCCGACACGGCTCCGACGGCGAACTGCACGAAGCCGATCTTCTCCGCCAGCTCGTCGTCGTCGACGACGACGGCGCCGCCACTGGCATCGGAGTGACCGCCGATGTACTTGGTGGTCGAGTGCACGACGACGTCCGCGCCGAAGGTCAGCGGCTGCTGCAGGTAGGGCGACGCGAAGGTGTTGTCGACGACGAGCAGGGCCCCGGCGTCGTGGGCGAGCTGAGCGGTCGCCGCGATGTCGGTGATCTTCATCATCGGGTTCGACGGCGTCTCGACCCACACCATCCTGGTGTTGTTCGCGCTGATGGCGGCCTGCACGGCGTCGGTGTCCGCCATGTCGACGGCGGAGTTGGTGATGCCCCACTGGGACAGCACGCGGTCGATCAGGCGATAGGTGCCGCCGTAGGCGTCGTTCCCGAGGACGATGTGGTCGCCCGGACGGAGCGCAGCACGGATCAGCGCATCCTCGGCGGCGAGGCCGGATGAGAAGCTGAAGGCGTGCTTCCCGCCCTCGAGCGCGGCGATCTGCACCTGCAGCGCGTCGCGCGTGGGGTTGCCGCCGCGGCCGTACTCGTAGCCGTTGCGCAGTTGGCCGATGCCGTCCTGCGCGAACGTGGTGGTCTGGTACAGGGGCGGGATCACCGCTCCCGTGAGAGGGTCGGGGGTCTGGCCCGCGTGGACGGCTCGGGTGTTGAAACCCTGGGCGTCAGAGTGCGTCACGATGCTCCTGCGAATGGTGGTGGGGGATTACTTGCTCATATAGGTCAGCAAGTCGTGGCGCGTAAGAATTCCCACCGGGGACCCGACGAACGTCACCATCAGCGTGTCGCTGTCCTGGAGCCGCTCGCGCGCTGTCCCGACGGATTCGAGCGACCCGATGAGGGGCAGCTTCGCGTCCATGTGCTCGGAGATCTTGTCGGTGAGCTTGGCCTCGCCGTGGAAGATCTTGGCGGTCAGGGAGCGTTCGTCCACGGACCCGAGCACCTCGCCCATCTTGACCGGCGGTTCCTGGGACAGCACGGGGATGCTGGACACCCCGTACTCGTCCATGATCGAGATGACATCGCGCACCGTCTCGGTGGGGTGCGTGTGCACGAGATCCGGCAGCGAGCCCGACTTCGAGCGCAGCACCTCGCCCACGCTGGCGTCGTCGCCACTGTCCATGAAGCCGTAGGACTTCATCCAGTCGTCGTTGAAGATCTTGCCGAGGTAGCCGCGGCCGCCGTCGGGCAGGAGCACGACGACGACGTCGTCGGCCGTGAGGGTGCGCGCGACGCGCAGCGCCGCGACGACGGCCATGCCGCACGAGCCGCCGACGAGCAGGCCCTCCTCGCGGGCGAGGCGACGGGTCATCTCGAAGCTCTCCGCGTCCGTCACGGCGAGGATCTCGTCGGGGACGGTCGGATCGTAGGAGCCCGGCCACATGTCCTCGCCGACGCCCTCGACGAAGTAGGGACGACCCGTGCCGCCGGAGTAGATGGAGCCATCGGGATCCGCACCGATGATGCGGACGGGGCCCGACGCACGGTCGGCGGAGACCTCCTTGAGGTACCGTCCGGTGCCGGTGATGGTGCCGCCCGTGCCGACGCCGGTCACGAAGTGCGTGAGCCTGCCCTCGGTGTCGTCCCAGATCTCGGGGCCGGTGGTCTCGTAGTGGCTCAGGGGCCCGTTCTGGTTGGAGAACTGGTCGGGCTTGTAGGCGCCCGGGATCTCGCGGACCAGGCGGTCGGAGACGCCGTAGTAGGACTGGGGGCTGTCCGGCGCGACGGCGGTCGGCGTGACGACGACCTCGGCGCCGTAGGCCTTCAGGACGTTGCGCTTGTCCTCCCCCACCTTGTCCGGCACCACGAACACGCACTTGTAGCCGCGCTGCTGCGCGACGAGGGCGAGGCCGACGCCGGTGTTGCCGGAGGTCGGTTCGACGATGGTGCCACCGGGCTTGATCTTGCCCTCGGCCTCGGCTGCGTCGATGATCTTCGCCGCGATGCGGTCCTTCACCGATCCGCCCGGGTTGAGGTACTCGACCTTTGCGAGGACGGTGGCTGCGATGCCGTCGGTGACGGAGTTGAGCTTGACCAGCGGGGTGTTGCCGATCAGCTCGACGATGGAATTGGCGTACTTCATGACCACAACGCTACCGGCTGCGGGAGCGAACCTCCGCGCCCCGGTTACGCCGCGGGACGTTCCCGTGACGCGCGCCCGGTCGGCGCCGGAGCCCCGGTCGTGGCGGTAGGGGCGGCCGATACCTCCGGTCACGCAGGGCTCGCGGCCGACGCCGCGTGGCATACTTTCCGGCGGAACGGAGCCCGCCCTTGAACCTACGCAGTGCCTCCCGCGCGATCCTGCCCGGCCTCGCCGTCCTGTGTATCGTCACCGGCCTGCTGCCGGGGGCCGAGCTCACGGAGCTGTGGGCCCGGATCTGGCCGATCCTGCTGTTCGTGGCCGCCATGACGGTGGTGACGGACCTGCTGTTCTCCGCCGGCGTCTTCGAGCGGGTCATCGCCGCCGCGGCGGGTCTCGCGCGTGGCCGGACGCTCGCGCTGTGGCTCGTGACCGTCCTCCTCGCCGTCGTGTGCACGGTGTTCTTCTCCCTGGACACAACGGCGGTTCTGCTCACGCCGCTCGTCGTCCTCCTCGCCCGGCGCGCCGGGCTTCCGCCGCTCCCCTTCGCCGTGACGATCGTGTGGCTCGCCAACACGGCGTCCCTGCTCCTGCCCGTCTCCAACCTGACGAACCTCCTGGTGCAGGAGCGCCTCGGGCTGAGTCCGGTGGCCTTCGCCGGCCTCGTGTGGGGCCCGGCGATCGTCGGTGTCGTGGTTCCCTGCGCAGTCCTCCTCCTGATCTTCCGGCGCGATCTCGTCGGGCGCTTCAGCCCGGCGCAGGCCCGCGCCACGGAGGATCCGGTGCTGTTGCGTGCGGGGTACGCCGTCCTCGTGCTCCTCCTGCCGGCGCTCGTCAGCGGCGTGCCGGTGGCCCTGAGCGCGACCGTCGCCGCCGCCGTCCTGACCGTCCTGTTCGCCGTGCGCCGGCGGGGCACGCTCACCTTCCGGTTGATCCCGGTGAATCCACTCCTCCTCGCGCTCAGCCTCTTCGTCCTGGTCACCACCGCGCACGCGCAGGGGCTCGACGCCTTCCTCGCACCGGCCGCCGGTGACGGCGAGGGCTTCGTGGACCTGCTGCAACTCGCCGCGGTGGGCGCCGGTGGTGCCAACGCGGTCAACAATTTGCCCGCCTACCTGGCGCTCGAGCCGTCGGGGACGACGCCGCTCCGCCTGGCCGCGCTCCTGATCGGCGTCAACCTCGGGCCACTCGTCACGCCCTGGGGCTCCCTCGCGACGCTACTGTGGGCCGAGCGGCTCCGGTCGCTGGGCGTCACCGTCCGATGGGTGCCCTTCGCCGTCGCCGGGCTGCTGGTGACCGCACTGCTGCTGCCCGCCGCCGTCGCCGTCCTGGCCTGGCTGGGCCCCTGACGCCCACCCGGGCCGGTCTCCCGCGGACCCCGAGGTGTCCGGACCCGCGTCAAGGCCCGCGGACCGGCCGGACCCGCTTCCTCCCGTGCGCCTAGGCTGGAACGGTAAGCACCCTGCCGACGAGGAGCACGAACCATGACGAAGACCTATCGCATCGCCGTCATCGCCGGGGACGGCATCGGCAAGGAGGTCATGCCGGAGGGCCTGCGGTCGCTCCGGGCGGCAGCAGACCGCTACGGCTTCGGGGTGGACGCCGTGGACTTCGACTACGCGAGCGCCGAGTACTACCAGGCGCACGGGCAGATGCTGCCCGACGGCTGGTTCGAGGAACTGCGCGCCTTCGATGCCATCTTCTTCGGCGCGGTGGGCTGGCCTGACGTCGTCCCGGACCATGTCTCGCTGTGGGGCAGCCTGCTGCAGTTCCGCCGCCACTTCGACCAGTACGTGAACCTCCGTCCGGTGCGTCTGCTCCCCGGCATCACGAGCCCGCTCGCCGGCCGGAAGCCGGGCGACGTCGATTTCTGGGTGGTCCGGGAGAACACCGAGGGTGAGTACTCCAGCGTCGGCGGGAGGATGTTCGAGGGGACGGAGCGCGAGACCGTCATCCAGGACACCGTCATGACGCGCACCGGGGTGGACCGCATCCTCCGGTACGCCTTCGACCTCGCACAGAAGCGGGAGAAGAAGCACCTCACCTCGGCCACCAAGAGCAATGGCATCTCCATCACCATGCCGTACTGGGACGAGCGCGTGGAGGCGATGGCCGCGCACTACGACGGCGTCCGCGTGGACAAGTTCCACATCGACATCCTGTGTGCGAACTTCGTCCTGCACCCCGACTGGTTCGACGTCGTGGTGGCCAGCAACCTCTTCGGCGACATCCTCTCCGACCTCGGCCCCGCCTGCACCGGCACCATCGGCGTGGCACCGAGCGGGAACATCAATCCGGACCGCACCTTCCCGAGCCTCTTCGAGCCGGTCCACGGATCGGCGCCGGACATCGCGGGCCAGGGGATCGCGAACCCGGTGGGCCAGATCTGGAGCGCCTCCATGATGCTGGACCACCTGGGCGAGCCCGAGGCGGCGGCCGGCATCCTGGCCGCGATCGAATCGACCCTCGCGACCGGTGGGGACGCGCTCACGCGGGACCTCGGCGGCCAGGGCACGACGGCGTCGCTCGGCGGGAGGATCGCCCGTACCGTCGCGGGGTAGGTGTCGCGCCGTGGCGGCCTCGGCCGGAGGCCGCGCCCGTGGCACCATGGACGCATGAGTATCGCCCCCGCCGTCGTCCCCTCCGGCGCGGAGGCGGCCGAGTGGATCCCCGAGGGGCCCTACGACCTTACGCGGACGATCGGCACGCTGCAGTGCGGCGCCCACGATCCGAGCTTCATCAGCCAGGGCCCCGACCACTGGCTGGCCTTCCGCACGGTGGACGGTCCCGTGACGCTCGCCCTCCGGCAGCGCGGGTCGCTCAACCAGAGCCGTGTGCAGGCGAGGGCCTGGGGCTCCGGCGCTTCCGCGGCCCTCGCCACGCTGCCCCGGCTCCTCGGCGCCGACGACGACTGGAGCGGTTTCGACACCGCCGAGTTCCGCGCCACGCTGCCAGAACTGGCCCGCAAGGGCCGCTACCTCAATCCGGGCCTGCGCCTTCCGGCGTCCGGCCGGATGCTCGATACCGTGGCCCGCGTGATCCTGGAGCAGAAAGTGACCGGGATCGAGGCCAAGAGGGCATGGCGCTACCTGCTGGCACGGTACGGGGACGCGGCGCCCGGCACCGGTGAGGTGGCACCGGCAGGGCTGCGCCTCCCGCCGACCCCCGAGCAGTGGCGCCGGGTGCCCTCCTGGGACTGGCACCGCGCCGGCGTCGACTCCAAGCGGTCGGCGACCATCCTCAAGGCGGCGCTCGTGGCGAGCGGACTCGAACGACTCGCCTCACGGCCGGGCGGTGATGCTGTCCGCGCCGGGCTGCGCTCCGTTCCCGGGATCGGCGTCTGGACGATCGCGGAAGTGGTGCAGCGCACGCACGGCTGCCCCGACTCGATCTCCGTGGGTGACTACCACCTCGCCGCCTACGTGGGCGCGGCGCTCACGGGCCGCAGGACGGACGACGCCGGGATGATCGAGCTGCTCGAGCCCTGGAAGGGGCAGCGGCAGCGTGTGGTGCGCTCGCTCTACTCGAGCGGGTTCCGGAAGCCCACGTTCGGCCCGCGCCTCTCCCCCGAGGACCACCGCAGCCGGTAGGTCGCGATCGGAGGGCGGCGTCCCGTGCCTCGGATACGCCGACGGCACGCCGCCGCCACCCCTGTTCCCGCACCTGTTCCCGCCCCGGTGCCGCACCGATGGGTGGGGTGCCCGGGCCACCACTAGGCTGGGAGGCATGACCCAACCTGTAGACGTCACCGCCGTGTTCACCCCGCTGGACGGAGAGTTCTTCCGCGTCAAGCTCGCCCTCGACATCGCGATCGAGCAGGTGGTGCAGGAGCCGGGCTGCATCCGCTACGAGATCACCGATGCTCAGGAGGAGCGGATCGTCCTCACCGAGCAGTGGGAATCCACCGAGGTGCTCGACACGCACCTGAAGGGTGCCGCGGTCCAGGACCTCGGTGAGTCGCTGAGCGCCCTGCTCGCGAAGCCCGCGGAGGTCGTCCGCTCGGACCAGCCCGCCTGAGGCGCGACGGCCTGACGGCCACCCGCCGTCCCTGGACAGCGAAAGCCCCGCACTCCTCGAGTGCGGGGCTTCTGTGTGGAGACGGAGCGGGCGGAGCCTGTGCGGGTACCGCTACTCGCCGGCAGCGGCGCCGGGCTGCTGCTGCTGCTGCTGCTGGGCGATCTGCTCGTGGACGGCCTTCATGTCCAGGCCCTTCACGGCGTCGACCAGTTCGCCGAACTGCGTGGCGTTCAGCGCGCCGGGCTGCGAGAAGACGAGAACCTTGTCGCGGAAGGCCATCAGCGTGGGGATCGATGTGATGCCCGCTGCGGCGGCGAGGGACTGCTCGGCCTCGGTGTCCACCTTCGCGAAGGTGACGTCCTCGTGCTGCTGCGACACGGCGTCGTACACGGGGGCGAACTGCTTGCACGGCCCGCACCATTCGGCCCAGAAGTCGACGAACACGATGTCGTTGCCCTCGATGGTTTCCGGGAAGCTTGCCTCGGTGATATTGATTGTCGACATCCTTAAAGGCTAGCGAGGACCCGGCGCCGTGTCAGGCCTGTTCGCTACCGATGAAGATTCCACCCCCACCACCACTGCTCTGCCACGGAGGCCCGCATGACCGCCGATCCCTACCGCCTGAGCCGTTTCGTCGAAGCCCAGGACGCGCACGGCACCTACGACCAGGCGCTCGCGGAACTGCGGCAGGGCCATAAGACGGGTCACTGGATGTGGTTCGTCTTCCCGCAGGTCGCCAGCCTGGGAAGCAGCCCGACGTCGGTCCGCTACGCCGTCTCCTCGCTCGACGAAGCGGTCGCCTACCTGGCGCACCCGGTTCTCGGGCCGCGGCTCATGGAGTGTGTCCACGCGCTGCTCGAGCTGGACGGGAACGATCCGCAGGCGATCCTCGGCGGTATCGACGCCCGCAAGCTGCAGTCCTCCATGACCCTCTTCGACGAGGCTGCACCGCAGGAGCCGTGGTTCAGGGCGGTCATCGACCGGTTCTACTCGGGTGAGGCGGACGGCACGACGACGTCGATCCTCGCAGGATGACGCCGTCGTGCCGGAGGCGGAGTGACTATTCCGCCGCGTGGGTGAGCGAGGCCCGACCGGCCAGCACCACGCCCGCCGCGACGAGCACCATGGCCGCGGCCACGCCGTACGTGGCCTGCGGGCTGTAGAGCTCCGCCAGCTTCGTCGCAGCGAACGGGGCCAGCGCCCCACCCAGCCAGCGGACGAAGTTGTAACCGGCCGAGGCGACCGGACGGGGCGCGTCCGAGACGCCCATCGCCAGCTCCGTGTACAGGGTGTTGTTGATGCCGAGCAGGGCTCCCGAGACGATCACGAGGACGACGACGGCGGTCACCGAGCGCTCCGCGGCGAGCGTGAGTCCCGCGAGGACCAGCGCCAGGGCCCCGAGGGTCAGCAGCAGGACGCGCGTGGTGCCGAGCCGCCGCTGAAGGACGGGGGCCACCAGGACGGAGAAGACCGCGACCATGAGTCCCCAGCCGAAGAAGACCGCGCCGATGCCGTAGGCGTCCATCCCGAGGACGAACGGCGTGAAGGCGAGGATCGTGAAGAAGCCGTAGTTGTAGAACAGGGCACTCGAGGCCGCGGTGCGCAGCCCGCGGTGCCGGAGGGCCCGCAGCGGATCACGCAGGGAGGTCCGTGTCGCGGGTTTCGGCGTCGCCGGCAGGAGGACGGCCAGGGCGATGAAAGCCGCGGCCATCAGCCCCGCGGTCCCGAAGAACGGTGCGCGCCACTGCCAGCCGCCCAGCAGTGCCCCGAGCAGCGGACCGAGCGAGATGCCGAGGCCCAGTGCGGCCTCGTAGAGGATGATCGCCGTCGCTGTGCCCCCGCTGGCGACCCCGACGATCACGGCGAGCGCCGTCGCCACGAACAGCGCATTGCCGAGACCCCAGCCGGCGCGGAACCCGACGAGCGTGGCCACGTCGCCGGAGAGGCCTGCGAGGGAGGCGAAGACCACGATCAGCCCGAGACCGAGGAGCAGGGTCCGCTTGCCTCCGATGCGGGAGGAGATGACGCCGGTGACCAGCATCGCGACGGCGGTGACGAGGAAGTAGCTCGTGAACAGGAGCGACACCTGGCTGGGCGAGGCATCGAGGTTCTCGGCGATGGCAGGCAGGATGGGGTCCACGAGACCGATGCCCATGAAGGCGAAGACGGCCGCGAGGGCCGTGGCCCAGACGGCCCTGGGCTGGCGGAAGAAGGACTGCTTCTCCTCGGCGAGGACGGATGCGTTGTCTGGTGCCTCTGCGGAGGCATGGGTGGTCACTGGGGTACTCCTCGATGCGTTGTCAGGTGGTTCGGGCGCCTGGACGGTGCCCGCGAAGGCGCCGTTCACGCGATGCGGCCGCCGGCTCAGGCGGTACGGCGGGGTGGTTGTGCCGGCCGGACCGGCGGAGTCGCCGTCCCTGGCCGTCCGGCTCAGGCGGTTCGGCTCAGTTTGCCGATGACGGGCAGCGCCGCTGCGAGCGTGGCGCGGTCGTCGTCGTCCAGATGTGCCAGGAGTGCGGCGACGCGTTCGTTGCGACGCCGGCCGGCATCCTCCCAGGCGGAGCGGCCCGTCTCCGTGAGCTGCACGAGCACAGCACGGGAGTCCGTGGGATCGGGCGTGCGGCTCACGAGCCCGGCCTGCTCGAGCTTGATGATCTGCTCCGTGGCGGACGGCACCCGGATGCCGAGGTTCGCCGCGATGCGGCTCACGCGGAGCGGCTCCTCGGCGGCCATGCTCAGCGTGCTCATCTGCATGGTCGTGAGCTCGCCGTCACCGTCCATCGAGCGGCTCAGGTACACCGCGTGGCGGAGCGTGGTGCGGAAGGACTGCGCAAGGACCAGCAGATCGGAGTCAATCAGGGGGACGCTCATAGTTAGGTAGCCTAACAGTTTACACGGTGCCGCACAAGGTGCACGGCCGTCCACGACGGGCTAGCGTGGGAGCCGACGACGCCGAGGGGGACGCCATGCAGGACGCCGCACTGCCGGCCAGCGCCCGCGCTGGCACGACCCTACTGGCGCAGGCGGACGCCGCCGCGGACCGGCTCGGATCCCTGCCGTCGACCGGAACCGGCATCGTGACCATCGTGGTTGCCGCCTTCGGCGCGGCAGGATTGACCCTGATGCTCTCGGATGTCCATCCGTCGACAGCGCTGCCGCTCACGCTCGTCGTGCTGCTGGCCCTGATTCTTTTGACCGTGGCCGCCCGCCGCGCACGAAGCACCCTGCCGCGAGGCTGGGACCGCCGGCTCGGGGCAGGCGCCCTCATCCCCTACCTCGCCGTCTTCGTGGTGGACAGCGCCCGGGTCCTGTTCGGTGTCCGGCCCGGTGTTCCGGTCTGGGGCGCGGTGGTGATTGCCGCAGTCCTCATGGCGCCCCTCGCCGCGAGCGGATTGTGGCTGGTTCGCAGACGCCCGGCGCTGCCGCCATCGGCGGACGCCGTGACGTCGAATCCCTTCGTGGTCTTGGCTGCTCTCGCATCCGTCGACGGCGTGGGTCTCCGAGCCCTGCGGGAGGCAACCGGCATGCCGGCGGCGGACCTCGACCGGATCCTCGACGACTTCGACCGGCGCGAGCTCGTGAACCTCGGGTGGGGTGGTAGCCGTCCGGGCCTCAGCACCCCGGTCTCCCTCACGAAGGCGGGCGCCACGGCCTATGCCGACCTGCGGGCGCGACTGGGGCCCGCCGCGGAGCACATCGCGTCACAGGGTTCCGCAACGCCCGAGGGGCCTGCAGAACCAGCAGCACCAGCAAATCCGGCACAACCAGCGGTACCAGCAGTGCCCACACGTTCCGCACGTGGCGCCTGCGAAGTGCATCCGCCGGATGCAGCCGGTCCACCCGGTAGGCGAGGCTCGGTCCTGCCGTGATCCCTCCGCCCTTCGCTGTCCCGGACCCGATCGGCTTCCTCCTGGGCTCATGGACCACGCGGCGGCATCTCCTGGACCGAAGCACGAACGCCGTAGGGACCTTCACGGGGACCACGACGTTCACCCCCGACGCCGACGGCCTGCACTGGGCAGAGCTGGGCACGGTCCGGTGGCCGTCCTTCGAGGGGCCGGCATCGCGCTCCTACCGGGTCATGCCCGGTGTCGGGACGGCGGTGGAGGTGCTCTTCGAGGACGGGCGGCTGCTCTGCCGTCTCGATCTCTCCGCAGGATCCGCCCGCGACCACCACGACTGCCCGCCGGACACCTATCTGGTCGACTTCACCGTGGGGAGCAGTAACAGGATCGACTACCGCTGGGACGTGACCGGACCGGCCAAGGACCTCCTGCTCAGCACGACCCTGACGCGGGGGGAGGCTACGCGCGGCCCGGCAGGACGGACGAGGACCGTATCCGGACCGATCTGCCCGTCCGCATGATCAGGTCCTCGCCCGCCGCGTCCGCCGCGCACGCTCGCGCGGGCGCCGCTTCAGCGCAGGCAGTTCGAACAGCAGGTTGACGGACGCGTGCTTTCGCGTGGAATACATCCAGGCGAGCCCGAGCGGGACCCCCACACCGGCCAGGAGAAGGAGCGGCAGCATGAACCAGGCCTCCGCGACCCCGAGGGCATCGGCGAGCGCCAGCGTGATCATGATGGGACCCAGGTGGGCGACATAGAACACGATCGAGTAGCGCCCCGCGAACTCGAGGGCCGACGTCGCCCTGTTCCTGCGGAGCCGCGGGAACATCCAGCACACCACGGCCAACCCACCGACGACGCCCCACACGTACTCCGCGCGGTAGAGGACCTCGTGGCCGGAGACGTTGAGCAGACCGACCGCGACAGCGGATCCTGTCGCCACGGCCAGAACCCACGGGCGGTTGATCGCGCGCTCGACACGGCCCGGATGCTGCGCACACCAGGCACCGAAGAAGAAGAACGCCGACAGGAAGGCCATGGTCTCGGGGCGGCTGCCGTCCGGGAGCAGGAGGGACACACCGAGCCCGACGGCGGCGACGGCGAGCGGCGGTACGCGGCGCAGCGGGTAGGCGAGCGCGTAGAACACGAGGATGAACCACAGGTACCAGAGGTAGGTCGGCGAGAGGTAGAAGATCTGCAGCACGGACACCGGGTGGATGTCCCCGCTCGCGGCGAGGATGATGACCGACCACAGCAGATAGGGCCAGGCCACCATGGAGACCTTGCCGGCGAAGTACCGCCCGCCCGGCTTCGCGACCGACTGCGGGAGCAGGACGCCCGAGAGGAACATCAGCACGGGCATGCGAAACGGCTCGAGGAAGAGATTGACCTCGTCGACCCCGGCGGTCGGCCCCACGGCGACGCGGATCGCCTCGCCCGCGTGCAGCAGGACGACGAGCAGGATGGCGGCGCCCCGCAGGCTGTCCAGCCAGCCGACGCGTGTGTGTGCGGTGTCCCCGATCGTGGCCTCCCCTGCCGTTACGTCTCCACCCTAAGTGGGCTTACCGACTCTTCGTGGAGAACGCCCGCGGGGATGGCCGGGTCGACGGGAGATCGGAGAAGTGCTTGGACCGGCGCGGCCCGGCATCCCCGCTCGAGGTCACAGCGGCGCGGGACTATAGCGCGCCGTCGGGCGCCGGTGCGGACCGACTTCGGTGACCGGGCCGAGCCTAGAATCGATGAGGGGGCACCTGAGACCTCGGAGGATGACGTGGCAACCCTGTATGCGCCCGGCACGACGGCGTCCCGGTCCGGTGCCATCGATGCGCTCCGGGTCCTCGCGGTCGTCGGGATCGTCGCCGGACACGTGTGGTCCGGGCCGCTCGTCGACGCCGGCCTGTACACGTGGCACGTGCCCGCCTTCTTCCTGCTCTCGGGGTACCTCTGGAAGCCTCGCGAGCCGGGCAGTCGTCGGACGGTCTCCGCGGAAGCCAGGAAGCGGTTCGCGACCATCATGGTTCCCTACATCGCCTGGCTCGGGCTGACCCTCGTCGTGCATCTCGTCATGCTCGATCACCGGGGCCAACTGACGGGCGACGGGGTGGCCCTGCCCCTCGTGGGCGGCTCGGAGAATGCGGGGCCCTTCGGCGCCTACTGGTTCATGCCTGCCCTGTTCCTCTCGGCGATCGCCTACCGCGCGCTCGAAGCCGTTCCCCTCGCGCTCCGGATCGGGATCATCATCGGGATCACCGCGGTCATCCACCGCTTCGGCGACGTCCTCGCTCCGCTACCCCTGTCGGTCGGGGTCGCCGGTGCGGCCCTCGTCTTCATGCTCGCAGGCCAGGGACTGCAGCACGTCCGCGACCACGTCCGGCATCCGGTCCGCACGGGTGGTGCGTGCCTGCTGGCCGGTGCGGCCCCGATCCTCGCGGGGGCCTCGGCGCATCTGGACATCAAGTACGGCGAACTCGGCACCCCGGTCCTCAGCATCGTGGTCGCGGTGCTGATCAGTGGCGGGCTCCTCCTGATCCTCGAAGGCGTGTTCACGCGGCTGCCCGAAGTGGTCCATGCGGGAGCGACCCGCCTTGCCGTCGGGTGCCTGATGGTCGTCCTGACCCACACGTACGTCCTCTGGCTACTGGACATCCCCGACGCGGAACGCTCCGCCTGGGTCCTCGTCACGGCACTCGTTGCGCCGTGGACCGTCGCCCTGGCGCTCAACCGGTCGGCCCTGTCCCGCCCGCTGCTCGGGACGCCCCGCCTCCGGTAGGCCCCCGGCCTGATCCGGGCGGGGCCGGCGCCGCTGGACACCGTACTCGTCACCGATCGTTCATGTGCCCCTTGGATTCTTCTCATCTGGTTCTCATCTTCGCCGCGTAGACAGGTGATGTGGTCTCACCAGCGTCGAAGTCGAAGGTCAGGTACGGGAAATGGTGATCGTGTCGAAGAGTGTGGGCATCGTCCGGCGTTGCATCGAGCGCGTACAGGAGAATCTCGCCGTACTCGCCGGCCCCGACGAGTTGAGCTACTGATCCGTTCCTGACGATCGCTGGAAGCCCTCCCCCGGTGGGCTCGTCGGCGCGTCCGGGCGGCACTGCCGACGGCGCAGCCGGGCACGTGGATCGAAGCCCCGCGTAGAACCGGCAGGCACACGCGGCAACGGTGGAGGTGGTCACCCGTCCACCCGGAACGGTGCGGGAACGTCATGTCTCGGGCGGTGAGTGCAGGCAGAGCCATGGTCACTTCACCACGGAAGGCCGGTACCTCACTGTTTCCCGTGGTCCGAAGCCGAAGGGTAGATCATCGCGGAGGAAAAGAATCCCGGCTACTACGTCGTCATCATCCGTTCATCCGCCACGGTCGCTGTTGTCACCCAGTTCCCATGTTCGTCGGGTAGACAGGTGTAGTGGTCTCACTGGCAGTACGACAAGGAAGTTGGTTTCAGCCATGGTGATTGTGAAGAAGAGCATGAGCATCGTCCGCCGGTGCATCGAGCGGGTTCAGGGCAACCTTGCGGTCCTTGCAGGCCCAGACGAACTGAACTGCTAGCCGACGGTCGATTCCAGGTGGGGCCCGCCCGGTGAGCGGCGGGCCCCACCTGGTTTTCTGCGCGATGGAGACGGCGCTGTCGAGCGACCACACTGGACCGGGTGCGGCTCCTGCTGGTCGCGTGGTGACCCTGGCAGCGAGTATCCCTGGAACAGGGACCAAGTCACCGACGATCCACCCCGTACGCTGCGCCCGCGGCCGATGCCGGAACGGCAATCCCCCTGATGCTCACCGCTGTCACCGCCGACCCGGTAGAGACCGCCCGACGCGAGACCGGAGGCGTTCACCGTGTCCCCCTTGGTGATGGATACGTCCTGGTCGGCGCCCGTCCACCCGGAGATGGTGAGCCCGGTACGGTTCACGTGCCCTGTGACGCGGCGTGGATGGCCATGGCGACGGCAGCGTGCCCGCCACGATCGATAGCGGTGCGGCGGGCCACAGTGACTCCAGGGTCGGCGCTGGTGCAGACCGTGGGCTCGGCCCTGGAGTCTCAACGCGAGAGGCCGGCACCTCCACCGTTTCCAGTGGCTGTACCGGCCTCTCCTTGCTGTGGCAGATGAGGGATTCGAACCCCCGTAGGCGTTGCCAGCTGATTTACAGTCAGCCCCCTTTGGCCGCTCGGGTAATCTGCCGAACGTCTTCACAGGAAGACCGCCCGCAGCAAGCGCGGGCAAGACAACTTTACAGACAAACCAGCCCGGTGACGAATCGGCCCGAGGTACCGGGCCAGGAGGCTGCCACGGGACGGCGCAGCTCAGAGACCGGCGGCGACCCGGCGCTGGATCTTCGCGTAGAACCCGTCGGCCTGCTCGGACGTCACGAGGCGGAGGAGGACGGCCTGGTCGAGGTCGGATCGCACCCCGGCCAGGCGCTCGGCCGCTGTTGGGCCGGCGTTCGCGGAACCGGCGACGGCAGGACCGGCCAGTACGAGCGGTGCAGGCACAGCGAGACCCACGGTCGACCCCGTGTCGAACCCGCGGACCAGGCCGTCGGTGTCGTAGTCCGGCGACTCCGCGAGGTCGGAGGTCTCGATGACGGACGACGGCGCGACGGCGAGGGCCGGCACCGGAGCCATTCCCGAGAGGGCCGCCGCACTCGCGGCGGCCAGGAACGAGCCGGCCACGGCTCGCCGAAGGCGGACCCGGTAGCGGCGGCGGGCGGTTTCGAGCATCGTTCTGGCTCCTTGGATCTCAGGTGGTAGGACCAACCGTTTCACCCGTCCGTGTGGACGTACCCGGAGACGGCTGTCCGCTTCCTGTGAGACCGCGCGCGCTCCGCGACAGGCGTTGCGGATAGTCTTGGGGGCAAGAATCCCCATCACCCCAGGAGGCATCGTGGCTAGCGAATCCACGTTCGACGTCGTCAGCAAAGTGGACAAGCAGGAGGTCGCCAACGCGCTGAACCAGGCGCAGAAGGAGATCGCCCAGCGGTACGACTTCAAGGGGGTCGGCGCGGAGGTGGACTTCAGCGGCGAGAAGATCCTGATGAAGGCGAACTCCGAGGAGCGCGTACTGGCCGTCCTCGACGTCCTGCAGTCCAAGATGATCAAGCGCGGCATCTCCCTGAAGTCCCTCGACACCGGCGAGCCGT
Organism: Arthrobacter sp. CP30; assembly: GCF_053470025.1. Taxonomy (NCBI): domain Bacteria; kingdom Bacillati; phylum Actinomycetota; class Actinomycetes; order Micrococcales; family Micrococcaceae; genus Arthrobacter; species Arthrobacter sp. CP30. Next base: position 26,175 of record NZ_JBQEMM010000015.1, on the reverse strand, counting down.
TCCCGTCGGGGAAGGAGTTCCGCCTGGAGACCTCCATCAAGGAGGGGATCGCCCAGGACATCGCGAAGAAGATCAACAAGCTCATCCGCGACGAGGGCCCCAAGGGCGTGAAGTCCCAGATCCAGGGCGACGAGCTGCGGGTCAGCTCGAAGTCCCGTGATGACCTGCAGGAGACCATGACCCTCCTGCGCGGCTTCGAGGAAGCCGACCTCCAGTTCGTCAACATGCGCTGATCCGCGCCATCCGACGATGACGGCGGCCCACCTCCTCGGGGAGGTGGGCCGCCGTCGTCGTGCCGGATCGTCGGGTTCAGCCCCGCGGCCGCCCGGCCATGCCCTCGAGGCGTGCGATGCGCTGGTCCATCGGCGGGTGCGTCGCGAACAGCTTGCCCACCCCGCCGCCCTTGAAGGGGTTGGCGATCATGAGGTGCGAGGTGTTGACGAGGCGCTGGTCCTGCGGCAGCGGCGCCCGCTGGGTGCCGGCCGCCAGCTTGCGGAGGGCCGAGGCGAGGGCCAGCGGATCGTCGGTGAGGATCGCGCCGTCCTCGTCGGCGTCGAACTCACGCGTCCGACCGATGGCCGTCTGGATGAGGCCGGCCGCGAGAGGTGCCAGGATGGCCAGCAGCAGCGCGCCGATCGCGTTCCCGCCGCCCTGGTTCCGGTTCCCGCCCATCATGCCGGTGAAGGCGAACATCTGTGCCACCGAGGTGATGACGCCGGCGACCGCCGCCGCGATGGATCCGGTGAGGATGTCGCGGTTGTACACGTGCATCAGCTCGTGGCCGAGGACACCGCGCAGCTCGCGCTCGTCGAGCAGCTGGAGGATCCCCTCGGTGCAGCAGACCGCTGAGTTCTCGGGGTTGCGGCCCGTGGCGAACGCATTGGGCGCCTGCGTGGGCGAGACGTAGAGCCTCGGCATGGGCTTCTGCGCCCGCATGCTCAGCTCGCGGACGATGCGGTACATGGCTGGCTGCTGCTGCTCCGTGACCTCGACGGCGCGCATGCTGCGGATGGCGATCTTGTCGCTGTTCCAGTAGCTGTAGGCGATCGAGCCGACGCCGAGCAGGGCGAACAGCCAGATGAACATGGAGCTGCCGATCGCTCCCGCGATGACCGCACCGAAGACGAGGAAGATGCCCATGAGGGCGCCGAACAACAACGCCGTCTTGGCACCGTTGAAATGGTTGTGCACGTCGTACTCCTTGCGCTGTGGACGCCGACCGCTCCGTCCGGGTGAACGGCGCACGGTTGTTGCCTGTCCCCTCATGGTAGGACGTGGCTCTGCACGCGCGCTGGGAGGGCGAGGGGGTCAGGGCTCGGGGCGCCGCGAGTCGTACTGCGCGAACCGCGGTTGCCACCGGGCGACGGCGAGCACCAGGAGGATGCACGCGAGGCCCCCGACGACGGCGGTCCAGCCCTCGCCGAGCCATGAGGCCTGGCCGCCCGCCACCATGTCCCCGAGGCGCGGCCCCCCGGCGACGACCACGATGAAGACGCCCTGCAGGCGCCCGCGCATCGCGTCCGGCGTGGCGGACTGGAGGATGGTGTTGCGGAAGACGCTGCTGATGGAGTCCGCGATGCCGGACAGCACGAGGCACGCCGCCGCCGGGAGCACCCAGACGGACAACTCGCCCTCGCCGGGGGTCGGCAGGGACGAGGACCCTGCCATCACGACGACGAGGCCGAACCCCGACACCGACGCCCCCCATCCGACGATCGACCAGATGACGGCCTGGCCCTGCCGGTGGATGCGACCGAGGGGTCCGGAGAAGAGACCCGCCAGGACCGATCCGAAGGCGGCGGAGGCGAGGAGGATCCCGACGGTCAGCTCGCCGCCGCCGATCAGTACCGCCCCGACTGCGGGCAGCAGCGCCCGGGGCTGTGAGGTGATCATGGCGATCAGGTCCAGCACGAACGTCATGCGGATGTTCGGCCGTGTTCCGAGGAAACGGAAGCCCTCGAGGACCGTGGCGAGCCCGGCGCGCCGCTGCGGACCCTCCGGGGGCAGGGGCGGCAACCGGTAGAGCGCCCACAGCGCGAAGGTGAACGTGACGACGTCGACCGTATAGGTCCAGGCGTAGCCGACCTGCGCGACGAGCAGGCCCGCGAGCAGCGGGCCGACGGTGAACGCGAGGCCGAAGGTGATCATGCTGAGGGCGTTGGCCGCAGGCAGCAGTTCCGGCCGGACGAGGCGCGGGATGATCGAGCTGCGCGTGGGCTGGTTGATGCCGGCCGCACCGGACTGGACGGCGATCAGTGCGTACAGCAGCCAGACGCTGTCCACGCCGATCCAGGCCTGCGCCGCGATGGCCATGGTGGTGGCCCAGAGTGCGAAGCCGGAGTACAGCGCGACCTTGCGGCGGTCCTGCGCGTCGGCGATCGCGCCGCCGTACAGTCCCGCCACCACGAGGGGCACGAGGGCGAAGAGGCTGAGGAGGCCGACGCTGAGGGTGGACTGCGTCAGCGAGTAGATCTGCAGGCTGACGGCCACGATGGTGAGCTGCGTGCCGATCGCCGAGAGCGCCGTGCCGACATAGAGCCGACGGAACGCCGGCGACTCCCGCAGCGGGGTGATGTCGGCGAGGAGTCTGGGCACGGAAGAAGTCTAGCGGCGGGATGATTCACTCCAGCAACTATCCGACGTGCCTGCTACGGCTCGTCCGGAACGACCGCTCCGTCCGGCAGGCGGACTCCCATGAGTTCGAGCTGCCCGGGCGGCACCGTGCGGTAGGCGTGGCTCTCTCCGTGGTCGGGAACCCCGGGCTCCTCGTCCGCCGGGAGCTGCCGTGTGCGCGGCGCATCGCCGTCCGTGGAGGGCCGGCCCAGCGGTCTGCAGGCTCTTGTCGACGGCTCGCAGATGATCACGGAGCCCGTGGTCCCGGTCAGCTCGTCGGGGAGGAACCGCGCCGTCCCGTCCGGGCCGGCTCCGGGCGGCGAGGGGCAGGCCCCCGGGTGGACGGAGCAGACATTCGGGGGCACGCCGACACCGCCGGGAACCGCAGGTCCGGCATCCGCGTGGCGCGCCGGCATACCCGGCGCGGACGGACCCACCGACGGCGGCACGGCCGCCGTCGCACTGTACGCGGCTCCCGTCAGGGCCAGGATCCCGGCGACGGCGAGGAGCGGACGGCGTCGTGGCCGGGCCGGCCGCTTCCCCGCCGGCACCGGTCCATCGACGGGAGCGCGGAGGTCGCCGATCAGCGCGTCCGCCGCCCCGGGCGTGCCGTCCTCGACTCCTCGCATGCCCCTACCCTGCCCGCCCCGTAGCCCGGCCGCAAGGAACGGCCGCCGGCCGGTCAGGCGCTGTCGCGCTCCCCCGCCTCGATGGCCCGGTCGATCTCCTGCAGGACCCGCGCATCGGCGATCGGACGGAAGTGGCCCATGGTGTCGAGCTGGATGTTGCGCGCACCGTCGACGAAGCTGCCACCGGGGATGTGCGGATCGAAGCGGCTGTAGATCGACGTGATGCGGCCGTTGAGCTCGAGGTTGTTCCGCAGGCTCAGCAGCGTCGGGTTGTGCGGGGAGAACGCGCGGATGCTCGGCAGGATGAAGAAGTTGGCCCAGACGGACCCGGAGAAGGGCGAATTGACCGCCACCAGTCGGCTCACGCGCCCGGTGGAACCGGACATGGTCATGAGGAACTTGCCGATCAGGCCGCCCTTGCTGTGGGCCACGACCACCACGTCGGTCAGGTCGTGCTCCTCCAGGTAGGCCGCGGCGAGCTGCGCCATCGCCTCGACCGTTCCGCGGTTGTAGCCGAGCTTCTGCACCACGTGGACGGGATGCCCCGCGGCGTGGAGGTGCTTCGCGACGGGCCGCATGAACTGCCAGGTCTCGTAGATGCCCGGGATCAGCAGGACGGGCGCCTTGCCCGCGGGGGCATCGGGGTCGGGGATCAGGTACTGCGCGGGGTCGGCCCGGACGAGGAAGGCGTGTGCCTGCCAGAACCCGACGTACGCGTAGTCCAGCGCCCAGGCCCAGCCGCGTCTGATGAGGTTCACCCCGTCCACGGTACCGACCCGCGAGGGTGGATGGGGGCACAACTTAGCCGAGCCTTGTTGTGAGTTATTCAGATCTACTGGTTCACTGGTCCCATGACGCACACAGCGATGGCCCAGCAGGACCGGGAGGCCCTGTGGTCCGCCGCCCTGCATTCCGCCGGGCGCCGCGTGACGCGCCAGCGGCTCGCCGTCCTCACCGCCGTCGACCGACTTCCCCACGCGACGGCGGACGACGCAGCCGCCGCCGTCCGGGCCGGCCTGCCCCACATCACCGTGCAGTCCGTCTACGTGATCCTCGCCGACCTCACCGACATCGGCCTGCTGCGCCGCGTCGAGACGCCGCACTCCCCTGCCCGGTACGAGACCCGCGTGGGAGACAACCACCACCACGCGGTCTGCACCGGGTGCGGACGCATCGAGGACGTCGACTGCGCCGTCGGCCACGCCCCCTGCCTCACCCCCGAATGGTCGCCCGGGGCATCCCGGATGACCATCCAGATCGCGGAGGTCCTGTACCAGGGCCTCTGTGACGACTGCCGCTCGGCAGCCCACAGCCGTCCACGATCCGCACCACAGGAATAGGAGCACCATGTCCGCCAACTTCAGCACGACCCAGTCCGGCGCACCCGTCATCGACGACAGCAACTCGTCGGTCCTCGGCCGCGACGGAGCCATCCCGCTCACCGACCACTACCTCATCGAGAAGCTCGCGCAGTTCAACCGTGAGCGCGTCCCCGAGCGCGTGGTCCACGCCAAGGGCGGCGGAGCCTTCGGTGTCTTCGAGACCACCGAGGACGTCAGCATGTACACGCGCGCCGCACTCTTCCAGAAGGGCACGACGACGGAGACCCTCCTGCGGTTCTCCTCCGTGGCAGGCGAGCAGGGCTCCCCCGACACGTGGCGCGATCCCCGCGGCTTCGCCCTGAAGTTCTACACCTCAGAGGGCAACTACGACCTCGTGGGCAACAACACGCCGGTGTTCTTCATCCGGGACGGCATCAAGTTCCCGGACTTCATCCACTCCCAGAAGCGCCTGCCCGGCACCAACCTGCGCGACGCCGACATGCAGTGGGACTTCTGGACGCTCAGCCCGGAATCGGCCCACCAGGTCACGTGGCTGATGGGTGACCGCGGCCTGCCGAACTCGTGGCGCACCATGAACGGCTACGGCTCGCACACCTACATGTGGATCAACGAGTCGGACGAGAAGTTCTGGGTGAAGTACCACTTCAAGTCCAACCAGGGCCACGAGGTCCTCACCGTCGACGAGGCCGAGGCGCTCGCCGGATCGGACGCCGACCACCACCTGCGCGACCTCTCGGAGAACATCGCGAAGGGCAACCACCCGAGCTGGGACCTGAAGGTCCAGATCATGCCCTACGAGGATGCGAAGGCGTACCGCTTCAACCCGTTCGACCTCACCAAGGTGTGGCCGCAGGGCGACTACCCGCTCATCCCGGTCGGCAAGCTCACGCTGAACCGCAACCCGGAGAACTACTTCGCGCAGATCGAGCAGGCCACCTTCGCGCCGTCGAACTTCGTCCCCGGCATTGCCGCGAGCCCCGACCGCATGCTGCAGGCCCGCATCTTCTCCTACGCCGACGCGCACCGTTACCGCGTGGGCACCAACCACGCGCAGCTGCCCGTCAACATGCCGAAGAACGAGGTGCGGAACTACTCGAAGGACGGCGCCGCGCGCTACCACTTCAACTCCGCCGCCACACCGGTCTACGCACCGAACTCGGTGGGCGGACCCGCGGCCGACCCGGCGCAGTACGGCGCGCACGGCGGCTGGGAGAACGACGGCGACCTCGTGTACGCGGCGCACTCGCTGCACGCCGAGGACGACGACTTCGGCCAGGCGGGGACCCTCTACCGCGACGTGTTCGACGACGCGCAGCGGGCCCGCTTCCTGGAGACGATCACGGGTGCCGTGGGTGGCGTGCAGAGTGACGACATCCGCGCCCGGGCCGTCCAGTACTGGGCGAACGTGGACGCAGAACTCGGTGCGAAGCTGGCCGCCAACCTCGGCCACGGCGTCACGCCGGCCACCGAGTCCGAGGCAGCGCTCTACTAGAGCCTTCCGCGGCGCGGCAGGACCACCAGGAGGGCGGGCCCACAGGGTCCGCCCTCCTGTGTGCGTTCAGGACACGGAGCGGCGTGCCCCGGCCAGCAGGTCGAGCGTGACGTCCCACAGCCGGTCCGCGTTCTCCGGGTCGATCGCATAGGGCCGTACGCCGGAGATGCCGTCGATGATGGCGGGGACGACCTCCGCCTCCCGGCAGTCCTCGAGGTAGAGTCCGCCCACGCCGTCCAGGAGCGGCGAGGTCGCGGCGAAGACCGAGGTCGCCGCACCCTGCTCCGGGGTCTTGGCGCTCATCCCCGCGGCGATCACCCGTTCCTTCGTCGCGGCGAGGACGTCCTGATCCCAGTGGCGCTGCAGGTTCGTCCAGATACCGCCCGGCATGACGGCGTTCGCGGTGATCCCGTCCGCCGCCCAGCGGTGCGTCGCCCCGACGGCGAAGAGTGCATTCGCCGTCTTGGACTGCCCGTAGGCGTGCCCCGCGTCGTAGGGCCGCTGCCGGAAGAAGAGGTCCTCGTACACGATGTCCGACATCCCGTGCCCGCTGGAACTCAGCGAGACGATCCGCGCTCCGCCGGCCGCTGCGAGGGCGCCGTGCAGACCGATCGCGAGCGCGGCGTGACCCAGGTGGTTGGTCGCGAATTGGAGCTCCCACCCGAGCGGCGTCCGCAGTTCGGGGGTCATCATGATCCCGGCGTTGTTGACCAGGAGGTGCAGGGGACCGGACCACCCACCCGTGAAGCGGTCGACCGCGGAGAGGTCCGCGAGATCGAGCGGACGCACGTGCACGACGGCGCCGCCGCTGGACCGGGCGATGTCCCCGGCGACGCGACGGCCGGCGTCGACGTCCCGGACCGCGATCGTCACCTCGGCGCCGGCATGGGCCAGCGCCCGCGCGGTCTCGATCCCGATCCCCGAGGCCGCACCCGTGACCACGGCGGTGCGGCCGGTCAGGTCGATGCCCCGCACCACCTCGAGGGCGGTGCTCGCTGCGGTGAAGGGCGAGTCGAAGGTGTTCATCGTGATGTTCCTGACCGTCGTCGTGGCATGGCGGTCGGCCCTCACGCTGCGCGCGTCGAGGAGATACCGCCGTCGACCGCGACGATACTCCCGTGCACCATGCGCGCCGCGTCCGAGGCCAGGAAGAGCACGCCGTCGGCGATGTCCTGCGGTTGCACCACGACGCCCGCCGGGGTGCCGGCGGTCATCGCGTCCAGCACGGCGCGCGCCCCCTCGTTGCCCGGCGTGAGCGTCGCGCCGGGGGACACGGTGTTCACCCGCACTCCCCGGGGGCCGAACTCCGCGGACCAGGACCGTGTCAGTTGCTCGACGGCGGCCTTCGTCGCCGTGTACAGGGCGGCGAACGGATGCCCGACCGAGGCCATCCACGACCCCACGTTGATGACCACCCCGCTGCCGCGCTCCGCCATCGCCGGCAGGATCTCCGCCGCCAGGACATGGGGGGCGCGGATGTTGACGGCGAGCATCGCGTCGAGGTCCGCATCGGCTAGGCCGGGCGTGCTGGGTGCCGGGTAGATACCGGCGTTGTTGACGAGGATGTCGATCCGGCCGCCGAGCAGGGCGGTCGCCGCTGCGGTGAAGGCGCGGAGGTCGGCGTAGGACCCACCGAGGTCGACGGCGAGGAAGCGTGCACTGCCGCCTCCGTCGTCGATCTCCTGCACGACCTCCCGGCCGCGCGTCTCGCTGCGGCCGGCCACCAGGACGGTGGCGCCCGCCGCTGCGAGGGTCCGGGCGATGGCCGCACCGATACCGCTGGTGGCTCCGGTGACGAGGGCCGTCCGGCCGTCGAGGAGGGCGTGCGTCGCAGGGGACGGTGAGGGTGAAGCGATGGATGTCATGGTCCTGTTCTAGTCCGGGAGGCGCGACAGGAACCAGAGCAGGACCAACCGGGGCACGGCAGGACCATGCCGGGCGAGCGCGTACGACCTAGGGTTGGACCATGTCTGCAGACCGGTCCCAGCTCGGCGCCTTCCTCCGCGCGCGCCGCGACGGCCTGACACCGGCCGACGCCGGCATGCAGGCCTTCCCCGGCCCCCGGCGGGTCCCCGGCCTCCGCAAGGAGGAACTGGCCGTCCTCGCGGGCGTGAGTGCCGACTACTACAGCAGGCTCGAGCAGGGCCGGCAGGCGAACGTCTCCCGCAGCGTGCTGGACGCGCTCGCGCGGGCGCTCCGGCTCGACGAGGTGGAACGCGCGCACCTGTTCGCGCTGGCCGACCCGACGCCCGCGCGGCGCACGCACACCCGCGACGCGCAGCGGCCGGATGCCGGACTGCTCCGCCTCATGACCACGCTCGACCACGTGCCCGCACTGATCCTCGGGCGCCGCGGGGAGGTCCTGGCGACGAACACCCTGCTCACCGCGGTCCTCCGCGACCTGCCGCCGTCCTCGTCGCTGGTCCGGTTCATGTTCTTCGACCCCGTGGCGCGAGAGCGGATCGTGAACTGGGAGCACTTCGCCGCCACCACCATGGCGGCCCTGCGCGGCGAGCTCGGCCGTCATCCGGAGGACTCGCAGCTGGTGGCCCTGATCGACGAGCTCCGCGCCGGGGATCCCGACGCCGCCCGCTGGTGGGCGGACCACAGCGTCCAGGACTACGCCTCGGCTCCCAAGCGCATCCTGCACCCGGTGGCCGGTGAACTGTCCTTCGACATCGAGACCGTCCTGCCTCCCCGGACCGCCGAGCAGGTACTGATCGTCTACACCGTGCAGCCGGACTCCCCGACCGCCCGCACCCTCCCGTTCCTCGCGAGCTGGAACGCGGACCAGCCGGCCGGGCGCTGACCCCGCTGCCCGTGCAGGGCCGGCACGGGACCACGACGGGCACGGCGCCCCCTGCCTCGCAGGCTCTCGTAGGCTGGGGTGATGCCCTCCCTGCCGCCCTGCGCCGAACTGCACCTCCACATCGAGGGGACCCTCGAGCCCGACCTCGTGTTCACACTCGCCGCCCGCAACGGCATCACCCTCCCCTACGCGGACGCCGCCGACCTGGCCGCACGGTACGACTTCAGCGACCTGCAGTCCTTCCTGGACCTGTACTACGCCACCATGGACGTGCTGCGGACCGAGGAGGACTTCGCGGACATGACGCGCGCCTACCTGCGCAGGGCGGCAGCAGCGGGCGTGCGCCATGCGGAGATCATGATGGACCCGCAGGCCCACCTAGCCCGCGGGATCCCGCTGAAGACATGTGTCGACGGCGTGGCCTCGGCCCTTGCCACGAGCGAGACCGAGTTCGGCATCAGCACCCTCCTCATCGCGGCTTTCCTGCGTGACAGGCCCGCTGCGGAGGCCCTCGTGGTCCTGCGTGACCTCATCGCGATGAAGGCGCCGATCGTGGGGATCGGCCTCGACTCGGCGGAGGTCGGCTACCCGCCCTCGCTCTTCGCGGAGGTGTACGACGTCGCCCGTACAGCCGGCCTCCGGTGCGTCGCCCACGCGGGTGAGGAGGGGCCGCCGTCGTATGTGTGGGAGGCCCTCGACGTCCTCCGCGTGGACCGGATCGACCACGGCATCCGGTGCCTCGAGGACGAGGCGCTGGTGGAGCGGCTCGTCGGGGACCGGGTGCCGCTCACCGTGTGCCCGCTCTCGAACGTCCGGCTCCGGGCGGTCACCGGCCTCGCCGACCATCCCCTCCCCCGCATGCTGGAGCGGGGCCTCAACGTCTCGGTCAACTCCGACGACCCCGCCTACTTCGGCGGATACGTGGACGACAACCTCGCCGCGGTGGAGGAGGTGTTCGGGTTCGGCCCCGCCGACCTGGCCCTGCTCGCCTCGAACTCCGTCCGGTCCGCCTTCCTCGGCCAGGCACGACGCGACCTGCTGCTCGGCGAGATCGAGGCCTGGCGCACCACGCGGTCGCCGTCCCCGATGTAGCGCGCCGGGCAGGACGGTGGAAGACTTCAGCTGATCACGCCTGCCGGCCTGCGCCCTGATGAAGGAGACACCATCGAGAAGGACTTCACGATCACCCAGGACGCCGGGATCGCCGAGGTGCTCTGGCGTCCGGGCATCGTGATCGGGCCTCCGGAACTCGACGTGCTCGCCAACACGATCACGCACGCGCCGCGCTGGCGGTCCCGTCCCTTGCTCATCCACCTGGACCTGGTCCGGCACATCACGCCGGACGCGCGCCAGATGCTCGTCGCCTACCACCACGCGGGACCGATCGCCCTCACGGGGAGCGATCCCGTGGACAGGGTGCTGGCCGCCTTCATCGCGCAGTCGAGGAGCCACACCCGGTACTTCGCCCGGACCGGTGACGCCCGGGTCTGGTTGTCCGGCGGGCATCTCGCAGGACTGCCGGTCAGGCTCCTGGACGGTCCGTCCGATCAGTTCCCGGCGGCGCACGGGGTCCTCGTGCCGGCGTCGGCCGAGTGGTGACGGACCACCACCGGGCCGGGTGCGGCGCGCGCCAGGGCCAGGGCCGGAGCCAGGGGTACCGCACCCACGGCGGGCCGGCAGGAGACCCCCGGTCGGTGTCAGGCGGACGGGCGGACGAGGCGTCGAGCGTCGATGGACGAGGACACCGCCGCACCCAGGAGGAGCAGCCGCATGGTGCGTTCCGTCGCCTCGATGAGGAGCTGCTCGCCGTTGGCCACGGCGTCCTCGAGGTTCATGGGGATGGTCATGATGGAGGCGATGGCGTCGATGCCGATGTCATGCACGTCCGGTGCTCCCTTGCCCAGCGACCCGGCGAGGGCCAGGACGGGGACTCCTGCGAGCTGTGCGCGGCGGGCGATCACGGCCGGCACCTTGCCGTTGGGGGTCTGGAAGTCGATCGCGCCTTCAGCGGTGATCACGAGGTCGGTGCCGCGCATCAACGTCTCGAGATCCAGCCCAGCGAGGCCGCTGTCGATGAGAGCTTCGAAGCGCGGCACCAGCTTCGCTCCGAGGGCGGCGAGTCCGGCACCGAGGCCCCCCGAGGCTCCCGTGCCCGGACCCGAGCGGTAGTCGACGCCGGTGGCCAGGCCGTCCCGCCCGAGCACCCGGGCCCACTGCCGCATGGCCTTGGCGAGGTCCTCCACCTGCTGCGGGGAGGCTCCCTTCTGCGGCCCGAAGACCCGTGCCACGCCCTTCTTGCCGCAGAGGACGTTGTGCTGGTTGCAGGCCACGATCAGGGTGGCCTCCTGCACGGCGGGGTGCAGGTCGGAGAGGTCCAGCCGGTCGGCGTCGATGAGCGCGGAGCCGCCGGCGGGGAGGACCCGGCCCTTGCTGTCGAGGACGCGGGCGCCGAGGGCCTGCAGGGCACCGGCGCCGCCGTCGCTCGTCCCGGAATCGCCGCACCCGATGATGATCGTGCGGAGTCCCTCGTCCAGCGCTGCGCGGATCAGCTCACCCACCCCGTAGGTGGTGGTGGCGCCCGGATCACGCAGCGTACGGGGGACGAGCCGGAGCCCGGCAGCGGCCGCCATCTCCACCACGGCCGTCCCCGCGGCACTGCCGCCGAGTCTCGCAAAGTGGGACTCCACCGGTTCGCCCACCGGACCGGTGACGTTCACCGGTACCAGCACGCCACCCGTTGCCGCGGCGAGGGTGGCCGCGGTGCCCTCACCGCCGTCGGCGATCGGCACCGCCGTGATCTGCACGCCGGGGAGGACGCGCCGGACACCGGCGGCGATGGAGCGGGCCACCGTCTCGGCGCTGAGGGATTCCTTGAAGCCGCTCGGGGCGATGAGTACGCGCTGGGGAACTGACATGGTGGTTCTCCTCGGGATGTGGCGGTCGGGATCGACGATGCAGGATCTGTCGTGCGGGTGGTCAGGGGAAGAGCGGGAGGCCCAGGAGCGGCCAGACGAGGAAACTGAAGAGCAGCACGAGGGCCACGTTGACGGGTGCCAGGAGCGAGGACAGGCGGAGCAGATCCCTGGCCGCATAGGTCTCGACGTCGTCCACGGCGGCGAACATGGCCACCGGCTTGGCCGAGCTCGTGAGGGTGTGGCAGAACCCGGCTGCGGCGGTGGAGGCGAAGGCCGCGGCCATCGGGTCCACGCCCACGGCCGGAGACAGGGCGATCACGATCGGGATCAGGACGGCCGAGCGCGCGGACCTGCTCTGGATGACCAGGTGGGCGAAGGTGGACAGCAGCACCACGAGGACCACGAAGAGGGGTGCCGCAGCCGCTCCCAGGGACCGGATCGGCTCCAGCACCCCGCCGGCCAGCCACTCGGCGGCACCCGTGGACACCAGGGCGTTGCCGAGGGCGAGGGTCGCGGCCATGAAGAGCAGGAGTGACCAGGGCACGGACTTGAGTCCCTTGGCCAGTTCCACGGAGCCGTAGCTCGGCGAGGCCGCGATCAGGGCCCCGATCAGTGCCACGAGGGCCGGGTCCAGCCCGTGCAGTGGCTCGGTGCACCACAGCACGACGACGGCCCCGAGCAGGAGGGCGGCCCGGGACTCGGCGACGGTCAGGGGCCCGGTGACGGGAGTGGCGGAGTGCCGCTCGAGGTCCCGGGCACTGATGCCCAGTCGCTCGGTGCGATCAGCAGCCGAGGTGAACATGCGCAGCACGATCTCGGCGCAGACGTGCGAGGCGACCAGCGCCAGCGGGAGGCCGAGCAGGAGCCAGGTGGCGAAGTCGAAGCTCTCCCCCGTGGCCGTCTCGAGGATCTGGCTCGTGATCAGGTGCGCTCCGGCCCCGAGGAACGATCCGACGGCCGAGAGCAGGATCACCGAGGGGAAGAGGATCGCCAGAGCCTTGATCAGGGCCTCCCGCTCCCCCAGGGCGTGCCGCAGGGCGAGGAAGACCGGCAGCGCCAGCGCGGCGCGGCCGGAGGTCGACGGGACCGCGAAGGTGGTGACCACGAGGGCGAGGGTGGCCAGGTGGGCGAGCTGCCGTGGCGTGGTCGCTCCCGCGATGATGAAGGCCGCGCCCCGGTTGGCGAGGCCGGAGGCTCGTACCCCTGCCGCGATCACGAAGGCGGCCAGGAGCAGCCAGATCGTCTCCTCACCCAGGGTCGAGAAGAGCGAGGCGGTGTCCATCGTGCCCGTGAGGACCAGGACGGTCGCCGCTCCCAGTGCGATATAGGTGTCATCGATGGCGGTGAAGATCCAGAACCACACGGCGAGGATGAAGACCATCAGCGTGACGGCCCCCTGCGGGGAGAGTCCCGTCCCGGGTTGCTGGGCGGCCAGGATGACGCCTGCTGCGATCAGGAGGCCTGCCAGGGCCGCCACCGCCCGGACGACGGTCCGGCGGACGGAGCCACCGGTCGTGGTGGACGACGGTGCAGCTCCGGAGGTCCCCGATCCTCGTGGCGGGGGCGTGGTGACGTGTTCGATCATGCTCATGGCAGCCGGTACCCCGCTCCCCTGATCGTCTCGATCCGCGCGGCACCGATCTTGCCGCGGAGGGCCCGGACGTAGACATCGACCACGTTCGATCCGGGGTCGAAGTTGTAGCCCCAGACGTGGTTGAGCAGCTGTTCGCGGGAGATGACGCGGTCCGGATGGCGCAGGAAGACCTCGAGGATCGCGAATTCGCGCGCTGTCAGTTCGACGGCCTCGTCGCCGATCCGCACGCGCCGGGAGTGGAGGTCGAGGGACAGCCCGCCGTGCTCGATCACGGCACCACCGGTCGCGGGAGCGTGGTCGACGAGGCGCAGCCGGATCCGGGCGATGAGCTCGGCGACGTGGAACGGTTTCGTGACGTAGTCGTTCGCGCCGCCCTCCAGCCCGGCCACCGTGTCCAGCGCACTGTCCCTGGCGGTCAGGACGATCACCGGTGTCGACACCCCCTCACCCCTGATCTGGGCGAGGACCTCGAACCCGTCCAGCAGTGGCAGGCCGATGTCGAGGATGATGAGGTCGAAGCCGGACGCCCGTGCCAGGAAGAGCGCGGTCTCGCCGTCGGCGGCGTGCTCGGTCGAGTAGCCGGCCGCCTGCAGTCCCTTCTGCACGAAGGATGCGACGTGAGGATCGTCCTCGGCGACCAGAATGCGGCTCATGGTGCTCCTTGCGGTGTCGTGCTCCCGATGGCGGGGAGCGAAGCGGTGACGGGCGTCGACTCGTGGTGCCCCGGCGCGCCGTCGCCGGCCGCCCGGACCCCGGGTGGGCCGGGCGGACCGGACGGCGGTTCCACCGCGGGCCGGTCCGTCGTGTTCTCCGGTGCGGGAAGCAGCAGCCCGAACGTCGCGCCGTTGCCGGGTTCGCTGCGCACCCAGGCTGAGCCGTCGTGGCCGTCGGCGATCGCCCGGACGATCGCGAGACCGAGACCGGCGCCCCCACGCTGGCCGGCGCTGCGTCTGTCAGCAGGCAGGGAGTTGGCAGAGCCGTGCTCGAAGCGTTCGAAGATCGCGGCAGCTTCCTCCTCGGTGACCCCAGGCCCGGCATCCGCGACCCAGATCCGCAGCCGGCGGTCAGGGCCGGTGCCCTCATAGGCGGAACCGATCCTGACGTCGGAATCCCCGGGGGTGTACTGCACGGCGTTCGCCCCGAGTTGGAGCACTGCCTGGGTGATCCGTTGGCTGTCGAGCGCGACAGTACCCTCCGCGACCTCCATGAGCAGCCAGCGCCGGTCACCGAGGGCCTGCATCTTCGCCTCGAGGTCCAGCATCAGGACGGCGACGTCCACCGGTGCCCTCTGGACGAAGTCGGGCCGTTCGGCCTTCACCAGCAGCAGGAGGTCGGACACGATCCGCGCCATCCGGGACAGCTCGCCGTCGACGAGCGCCAGGGTGGCGGCACGGCTCCGGGGATCATCGTCGATGAGCTCGAGGTGGCCGCGGATCACGGTGATCGGCGTCCGTAGCTCGTGGCTGGCGTCGTCGATGAAGTTCCGCTGCGTCACGTAGGCGTGCTCGAGCCGGTCCAGCATGTCGTTGAAGGTGGAGGCGAGGGCTGCGACATCGTCCCGGCCCTGCACCGGCACGCGCGCCGTGAGATCGGATTCGGTGATCTCGGTGGCCACGCGCCGCACGTCCCTGATCGGCCGCAGGATCTGGCCGGCGACCAGCCAGGCGATCCCCGCGGTGAACAGCAGTCCACCGAGCGCGACGAAGAAGATCACGGTGACGGTCTCCTGGACCTGTGCGTACCCGCCGCGGGTGAAGGCGGCGGTGATGAGCGTCCCGTCCTCGGTACCGGCCTCGACCTCCACCTTCCCCCAGCGCATGGGGCCGGCAGCCGTCTCCCGGACACCGGAGGCCGAGGGATCCTCACGGAGGTCCTGCAGCAGGTCCGTGTCGGCGGACAGCCGGTAGGCCTCGTTGTTGCCGCGTCCGGACGATCCGAGGTACAGCACCTCGTCACCGGTGACGCCGAGGATGACCTCCCCGGCCGACGCGTTCTGACGCGAGAGATACCGCTCGAGCAGCTCGCTGACGGACATGTACGGCTGCGCGGTCAGGGGATCCACGGCCTCACCGGCGAAGGTGGTGAACTCCTGGATCTCCTGCACCACGTCGTCGTTCGCATCCCTGTCCACGCCCGCGATCAGCAGTGACCGGACGGTGACGAGCAGCGCGATCAGCGCCAGGGCCGTGGTGAGGACGATCCATCCGACGATCCGCCACCGCGCGGACACCGGGGACCCACCGAGGGGTTTGGCGACCCGCCCGGCCGGGGACGGGTCCCTTACCGGGGCGGCCGCAGACCCGGGACCACCCGGTGGGGAGGCCATCAGTCCTCCCCGGTCGTGGCTGCGTCGTCGTCGATCTTCCCAGGGGCGAGCCCGTCCTCCGTGCCGTCATCGCCGTCGCCGGCTCCGTCGTCGCCGTCGTCGTCGCCCAGCACCTGCCGTTCCACCAGGCCGGGAGTCTCCTGCTGCGGCGGAGCGACGGGGGCGGGCACCGGTGCCGGCACCGGGGGGACCGGTGCCGGGCTCGGCTGAGGTGCGGCGGACGAGTCCGGAGCCGGGGCCGGCGGAGGCGTGGACGGTCCTGACGGCGCGGCCGCAGGTGGTTCGGACGCGGGCGGCGTCACGGCGGCGCCGTCGTCCACCCCGGAACCTGCCCCGGTGGTCCGGGCGAGATCGACCACCACCGTGCGCGGTTCCACCGGCGGCACCTCCGCGGGTCGGCTCAGGGCCTGGCTTCCCACGGCGAGGAGTGCCGGGACGGCGAGCAGCCCTCCTGCAGCGAGCACGCGGGGGATGAGGGACATCGGGACTCCTGGATGGTGGTGCGGTCGGGGCGTGCCGGCGACGGTCCCGATGCGGACGATCATCCACAGCAGGCGCTTCATCGCCATCACCTACTGTCGCGTACTCCCGTGACACCCCGATGAACCACGGATGAGGATTCCTTCATCCGGCGCCGGTCCAGCGGATTCCCGTCCTCCGCGCACCAGGACCCCGGTCGCTCACGCCACGGGCCGCTCCGTGGGCGGCAGGTACGCCCGGCGGCTGTCCACGCCCAGGACCATGTCCCCCGGGGCAGCGGGTAGCGTGGCAGGACGACGAGGGGAGGATCCACCGGTGGCCGATCCGTTGAAGCCCACGCGGGTCCGGGCCGCCGCCTACGTGCTGCGCGGCGAGGGCGCCGGACGCGAGGTCCTGGTCTTCGACCACGTGGACCACCCGGAGGCGGGCACGCAGGTACCCGGTGGCGGCGTCGACCCCGGGGAGACGCTCGACGAGGCAGCCCGCCGGGAGGTCCTCGAGGAGACGGGACTCACGGTGCGTGGCCCCCTGCTGGCCGTAGGCGTCTGCGCGACACCACCCGCCCCGCCGGTCCCGGACCAGATCACCGTCTTCTTCGCGGTGGAGACGGCGGAGCGGCGATCGTCCTGGGAGCACCGCGTCACCGGAAACGCGGCGGACCCCGGCTCGGACACCGGCCTGCTGTTCCGCTGCTTCTTCGTGCCGCTGGCGCGGGCACAGGAGGTCGGACGGGCGACGGGCAACGACCACCTCGCCTTCGCGCACCTGCTGCGCTGACGCGGGCAGCAGGTGCGCGTGACTCACGCCGGTACGGACTCCTTCGCCCGCTCCGGCTCCTCGCCGAGCAGCTTGGCGCCCTCCACGTCGACGTCGGGCAGGATGCGCTGCAGCCAGGCGGGAAGCCACCAGGCGTGCTTGCCGAGCAGGTACATGGCGGCCGGCACCAGCGTCATCCGGACCACGAAGGCGTCCAGCAGCACGCCGAAGGCCAGCCCGAAGCCGATCGGCCGGACCATGGCCAGGTGGGAGAAGACGAAGCCGGCGAACACCGACACCATGATGATCGCCGCCGCGGTGACCACGCGGGCGCCGTGGCTGAACCCGATGCGGACTGCGGCCTTCGGATCGTCGCCGTGGACGAACGCCTCGCGCATGCCGGACACGAGGAACATCTGGTAGTCCATCGCGAGACCGAAGAGCACGCCGATCAGGATGATGGGCAGGAAGCTGAGGATGGGCCCGGGGTTCGTGACGCCGAAGAAGCCGCCGAGCCAGCCCCACTGGTAGATCGCCACGGTGGCCCCGAAGCTCGCGAGCAGTGAGAGCAGGAAGCCCGCTGTGGCGATGATCGGGACGAGGATGGAGCGGAAGACGAGCAGCAGCAGGATCAGCGAGAGACCCACGACGATCCCGAGGTACACCGGCAGCGCCTCCATGAGCTTCGCGGAGACGTCGATGTTCGCCGCCGTCTGCCCCGTGACGGCGATGGCGACCCCCGTCTCCTCCTCGAAACGGTTGGTCTCGGCGCGGAGATCGCGGACGAGGTTCTCCGTGGTCTCGCTGGCGGGGCCCTCCTCCGGGATCACCTGGAAGATCGCCGTGCGGCCGTCCTCGCTGACCGTCGCGGGGACGGAGGCGGCGACGTCGGGCACGTCGAGCAGGAGGTCGTTGACGTCCAGGCGCAGTGCCGTCTGCTCCGCCTCGGTGGCGGTCTCGGGTAGCGAGCCGACGACGATCAGCGGGCCGTTGGTGCCGGCGCCGAACTTCTCGCCGATGGTGCTGTAGGCCTGGAACGCCGTGGAATCGGCGGGTTCCGTTCCGCCGTCGGGCAGACCGACCCGCAACTGGGCGGCGGGGATGGCGATGACGCCGAGCAGCAGGACGCCGGCGAGAACCGTCAGGACCGGCTTCCGGGTGACCAGCCCGCCCCAGCCGGCGCCCCTGGCGGCACGCTCGTCGGCGAGGGAGGTGCCGCCGTCGGCCGCGACCGGCGTGGCCGCCGAGTGCTTGTGTCCGCGGGCCTTGGCCCAACGGCGCTTGGACACGACACGACGCCCCATCAGGGCGAGCAGGGCCGGGGTCAGGGTGAGGGCCACCAGGACCGACACGGCGACCGTCCCGGCTGCGGACAGGCCCATCACGGTCAGGAAGGGCAGACCGGGGACGGCGAGCGCGGCGAGCGCGACGATCACGGTGATCCCGGCGAAGAGGACGGCATTGCCCGCCGTACCCGTGGCCCGGGCGATGGACTCCTGCAGCTCCATGCCGTGCAGGAGCTGCGTCCTGTGCCGGTTGACGATGAACAGCGAGTAGTCGATACCGACCGCCAGCCCGAGCATGAGCGCGAGGACGGGCGAGATGCTGTTCATCTCGATGATGCCGGACAGCGCGAAGGTCAGGCCGACGCCGACACCCACGCCGATGACCGCCATCAGCAGCGGCAGCCCGGCGGCGATGAGCGTGCCGAGCATGAGGACGAGGACCACGGCGGCGACGGCCAGGCCCACGGCCTCGGTGGCGCCGACGATCCCGGAGACGTCCTCGACGATCTCCTTGCTGTAGTCGACGGTGACACCGGACGCCTCCGCCTCCGCCGCTGCCGCCTGCACGGCCTCCCGCAGTTCCGGCGAGACCCCGTTGATCTGCTGCTCGAACTGCACGCTCGCGACACCCGTGGACCCGTCCTCCGAGAGGAGGCCGACGCCCGAAGACGCGTCGAGCTGCCGCTGCGCCAGATCGAGTTCCGTGCGGCCGGACTCGAGCTGCTCGCGGCCCGCCTCGAGTTCCGTGCGGCTCGCATCCAGCTGGTCCTGGCCCTGGGTGAGCTGCTGCTCGGTGGCGGTCACCTGCTGCCGTGGCAGCTGCGCGCGGGCCTTCTCGAACTGGTCACGCTGTGCGTCGAGGTCCGCCTGGCCCTGCGCGAGCTGCTGCTCGCCTGCGGTCAGCTGCTCCTCGCTCGCCTCGAGCTCGGTGCGTCCCGCCTCGAGCTCCTCGGCACCGGCCGCCACCTGGTCGGCGACATCGAACGGATCGACGACGCCGCGGATACCGTCGAGGTCGGCGGTGTCCGCGAGGGCCGACTGCACGCCCTCACGCTGTTCTGCGGAGAAGGGTGCACCGTCGTCGGTCGTGAAGACCACGGTGCCGGTGCCGCCCACCGCCTCGGGCAGCTCCTCCCTGAGCCTGTCGGAGATCCGCTGCGACTCCGTGCCGGGGATGGTGAAGTTGTTCGTCAGGGTGCCCGAGAACGCCACGGCGGCGCCACCCACGGCGAGCATGATGGCGAGCCACGCGGAGATGACCCACCACCGCCGACGGAACGCGAAGGAGCCGAGCCGATAGAGCAGGAATGCCATGGGGGTCCTCAGGGGAAGAAGCGGTGATGCGGACGGGTGGAGGGTCAGACGGGCTGACCGGGCGAAGCGTGCGTGTCCCGAGCGGTGGACGGGGCACCGGAGGCGACGGGTTCGGAGAACCCGTCGCGGAGCATGGAGAGCGCGGCGAGGATGCGGGCCTCGAGCTGTTCGCCGGAGTCCTCCGCATCCTCCGCGGTGGTGGCAGCCCAGTCACGCACGGCCGCCTTGGTGCAGGAGAGCACCGATCCGACGAGCGCGGTCAGGTACAGGTCGCCGGTGACGGACCCGAGCCTGCGGCGGAGCGCTTCCGCGATCAGCACCTCCGCACGTTCCCAGGAGTGGAGCTGCGCCCGCAGGAGTTCCGGATTGGTGTCGGCCATGCGGAAGAGCTCACCGTGCTGGGACAGCCCCTCCATCCGCGTGGTCTCGCTGAAGGCCCGGATGATGGATTCGAAGAGGGGCTCGCCGGCCGGCATGCTCCCGAAGACACCGAGGGCCAGTTCGAGGAAACCGTCCATGCGCACGGTGAGGGCATCCTCGGCGCTGTGGAAGTAGTTGAAGAAGGTACGGCGGGAGACACCGGCGCGTTCGGCGATCTGGTCCGCGGTGAAGGCACCCGGGCCCACGGAGCGAGCCAGGTCGAAGGCGGCGTCCGCGATGGCACGCCGGGTGTCGATCTTGTTCCGCTCGCGGCGGCCCATGGGCTCCGCATCATCCGTCGTTCTCAGCACGGTCCCAGCGTAGGCGAATAATTGCACACCGTGCAATCAGGGCTCGGCGGGGGAACTCCCGGCCCATGGTCGGGCCGCCGGGCGTACTCTGGCCCGGAGTGCTGACACCTCCCCTCCTCCCCATCAATGAAGGCGAATCCCATGAAGACCATCACCCTCGGCGCCGGCCTCGGCGTCTCCCGGCTCGGACTCGGCTGCATGGGCATGTCCGCGTTCTACACCGGCAGCGGCATGGACGACGCCGGGGCGACGACGACGCTGCACCGCGCGCTGGACCTCGGCGTCACCTTCTTCGACACCGCCGAGATGTACGGCCCCTACGCGAACGAGGAACTGCTGGGCCGGGCGTTCCGTGGCAGGCGTGACGGGATCGTCATCGCGACGAAGTTCGGGACCATCCGGCATACCGTCGACGACGCGCGGGGCCTCGACGGCAGCCCGGAGAACGTGCGCCTCTCGGTCGAGGGCTCGCTGCGGCGGCTGGAGACGGACTACATCGACCTCTACTACCAGCACCGGATGGACCCCTCGGTCCCCGTCGAGGACACCATGGGGGCCCTCGCCGATCTCGTGCACGAGGGCAAGATCCGGCACATCGGACTTTCGGAGGCCGCGCCGGACACGATCAGGCGGGCGAACGCCGTGCACAGGGTGACCGCGCTGCAGACCGAGTACTCGCTGTGGAGCCGCGATCCGGAACGCGAGATCCTGCCCCTCGTGCGGGAACTCGGCATCGGGTTCGTCCCCTACTCGCCGCTGGGTCGGGGATTCCTGACCGGCACCATCCGATCGGTGGACCAGCTCGACGCCGAGGACTTCCGGCGCAACAACCCCCGGTTCGCCGGGGAGAACCTGCAGGCCAACATCCGCATCGTGGAGCAGGTGGACGAGGTCGCACGCCAGATCGACGCGACGCCCGGTCAGGTGGCGCTCGCCTGGCTGCTCGCGCAGGGGGACGACATCGCCCCCATCCCCGGGACCAAGCAGGTGCACTACCTCGAGGAGAACGTCGCGGCCGACGCCCTCGCCCTGACGGCGGATCACCTCGCCGCGCTCGACGACGTCGCAGCGCCTGTCGGCGACCGCTACGAGGACATGTCCGGCGTCGACCGCTGAGAGGGTCCTGCGCGGCGATCGTCCGCCTCAGCCCTGGCCGCCCCGCGTGAGGGGCAGGCGCCCCGAGTGGGCGAGTTCGTCGGCCACCGCGAGCAGTTTGACGTTGGTGTCCGCCGAGACCTGGACCAGCATGATGAACGCCTGCCCGGCGGTGATGGCGTACCGCTCCATCAGGATGCCCTTCGCCTGGCCGATCAGGTCACGCGTGGCGATGGCGTCCTTGAACTGGTGCAGTTTCTGGGCATCGGCGAAGGCGACGGCAGCGTGCGCCGCGACGAGCAGCCCCACGTACTCGGACTCCTCGGTGAAGGCGTTCGGCGCCCGCCCGACGAGGTTGAGGGCGCCGAGGTTGTCCCCTTCCACGAAGAGCTGGAAGGAGAGCATGCTCCCGGCGCCGGCCCGGGCGGCTTCCGCCGAGAACTCGGGCCAGCGGTCCTCGTCCCGGAGATCCGGCACCCTGACCGTCTGCTCGTCGTAGACGGCGCTGAGGCAGGGACCTTCCCCGGTGCGCTCCTGCAGTTCGTCGAGGACCTGTGCGAGCCGGCCCGACGGCGCCCGCGACTCGACGCGCCGCCGCCCGGTGACGAGGGTGATCGAGGCTTCGTCGGCCCCGGGGACCAGGTCGATGGAACCGGGGACCAGGCGTTCGAGAACGGCGTCCTCGGAGTCCTCCCGCTGGAGGGAACGTGCGAGTTCGCTCAGCCTGCCGGCGACGTCGTCCTGCGGCAGGGTCCAGCCGTCGCCACGTCCGTCCGGGCCGTCGTCGGGAACCATCGAGTTCTCCTGCCATGATCGGCACCTCGCTGTGGGTGGACGAGCCACCCGGCCGGCGGCCGCGGACCCTCACCGTACCAGCGCACGCAATCGGTCGCCGCGATTCAGCTGTCGCTGTACTATCGGGGGATGGGCTCCCATCACCACCACGCTCCGGCCAGGGCACCCCGCGGCCCGCTGGCCGGCGCCCTCGGTATCACCCTCGCCGTCTTCGTCCTGCAGGTCGCGGGCGCTCTCTGGACCGGGAGCCTCGCGCTGCTCTTCGACTCCGTCCATGTCCTGACGGATGCCGCCGGCCTCGCGATGGCTCTCGGCGCGGCGTCGCTGGCCCTGCGCCCCGCGACCCCGCAGCGTTCTTGGGGCTTCCGGCGCGCCGAGGTGATCGCAGCCCTGCTGCAGGCGGCCTTCCTGCTCGCCGTGGGTGCCTATGTCCTCGTCGAAGGGGTCCGGCGCCTCATCACACCGGAGGACGTCGCCGCACCGCAGATGATCGTGTTCGGCGTCGTCGGGCTCGCGGGGAATCTCGCCGCCCTCGGGATCCTCTCCCGGCACCGTGCGGCGAACTTCAACCTGCGCGCAGCCTTCCTCGAGGTCCTCAACGACGCCCTCGGGTCCGTCGCGGTGATCGTCGCGGCGGTGGTCATCACCCTGACCGGCTGGATGAGGGCCGACGCCGTGGTCGCGATGCTCATCGGGGCGCTGATCATCCCCCGGACGGTCCGACTCCTGCGCGAGACCATCGACGTCCTGCTCGAATCGACGCCGGCGGGGATCGACCTGGCGGAGGTGCGGGACCACATCGCCCGCCTGCCGCAGGTCCGCGATGTGCACGATCTCCACATCACGCAGATCGCGACCGGCCTGCCCGTCCTGACCGCGCACATCGTGGTCGACGACGCCTGCTACCGGGACGGATCCGCCCACGCGGTGCTGGACCAGCTGCAGGAATGCGTGGGCCGGCACTTCGAGGTCGGCATCGACCACTGCACCTTCCAGATCGAACCCGCCGGGCATGTCCCCCACGAGACGGAGCTGTCCCACTGATGCTGCTGACCCTGACCTCCACGTCCGTGCTCGAACGCGTGGGCACGGCCCTCTCGGACCCAACCCGCGTCCGCATCCTGGTGGTACTACGGGACTCCCCCGCGTACCCGAGCGACCTCGCGGACGCCCTCGGCGTCAGCAGGCAGAGTCTCTCCAACCACCTCTCGTGCCTGCGGGGGTGCGGGTTGGTCGTCTCGGTCCCCGAGGGCCGTCGGTCCCGCTACGAGCTCGTGGACCCGAAGCTCGGCCACGCACTCACGGACCTCCTCGGGATCGTGCTCGCCGTGGACCCGGGCCACGAGGGGCACGCCCACCCCACGGACTGAGCCATGACGGCAGGAGGACCCGGAGGGTTCGGCCCTCCGGGTCCTCCTGTCTCCGTCCCCTACTGCATCAGCCGGGACCGGATGAGGAACCTCTTTCCCTCCGGCGCCTCGACCGAGAACCCGCTGCCCCGACCCGGCACCACGTCGACGGTCAGGTGGGTGTGGCGCCAGTACTCGAACTGCTCCCGCGACATCCAGAACTCGATGAGGCGGGACCCGCCGTCGCCCTCGGCCGATGCGGCATCCCTGCCGGCCGGGCCCGCGGAGATGTCCAGCACCCCCAGGAGCACGTCGGCCTCCGCGGTGATGAACTCCCCTGCCGGGTAGCACATCGGTGACGAGCCGTCGCAGCACCCGCCGGACTGGTGGAACATGAGCGGCCCGTGGATGAGCCAGAGCTTGTCCAGCAGCTCGACGGCGCTGTCCGTCAGGGCCACCCGGGAAACGGTGTCACCCGGGATGGTCACTGATGCCTCGACGGTCATGGCGTCTCCTCCTAGAAGAACCCGAGCTTGGATTCCGAGTAGCTGACCAGGAGGTTCTTGGTCTGCTGGTAGTGGTCGAGCATCATGGCGTGGTTCTCGCGGCCGATGCCCGAGGACTTGTACCCACCGAACGCGGCTCCCGCCGGATACGCGTGGTAGTTGTTCACCCACACCCGGCCGGCCTGGATCTCGCGGCCCGCCCGGTAGGCCACGTTCCCGTTCCTCGACCAGACACCCGCGCCGAGCCCGTAGAGGGTGTCGTTGGCGATCTCCATCGCCTCGGCATAGTCGTTGAACCGCGTGACCGAGACGACCGGCCCGAAGATCTCCTCCTGGAACACCCGCATGTTGTTCGTCCCCTCGAACACGGTGGGCTTCACGTAGTAGCCCTCGGCGAGGTCGCCGTCGAGCATGTTGCGCTCGCCGCCGATCAGGACCTTCGCGCCCTCCTGCGTGCCGATGTCCATGTAGGAGAGGATCTTCTCCAGCTGGTCGTTCGAGGCCTGGGCGCCCACCTGCGTGTCCGTGTCCAGCGGGTTGCCCTGCACCATCTTCTCCACACGGGCGATCGCGTCACTCATGAAGGAGTCGTAGATGGAGCCCTGCACGAGGGCGCGCGACGGGCAGGTGCACACCTCGCCCTGGTTGAGCGCGAACAGGGCGAAGCCCTCGAGGGCCTTGTCGTAGAAGGAGTCATTGCTGTCCGCGACGTCGGAGAAGAAGATGTTGGGGCTCTTGCCTCCGAGTTCCAGCGTCACCGGGATGAGGTTCTGGCTCGCGTACTGGCTGATGAGGCGGCCCGTGGTCGTCTCCCCCGTGAAGGCGATCTTGCGGATGCGCTTGCTGGAGGCGAGCGGCTTGCCGGCCTCGACCCCGAATCCGTTGACCACGTTCACCACGCCTGCCGGCAGGATGTCGCTGATCAGCTCCATGAGGACCAGGATCGACGTCGGCGTCTGCTCGGCGGGCTTCAGGACGACGGCGTTGCCTGCGGCGATGGCCGGCGCCAGCTTCCAGGTGGCCATCAGGATGGGGAAGTTCCACGGGATGATCTGCCCGACGACACCGAGCGGCTCGTGGTAGTGGTAGGCCGTCATGTCCTCGTCGAGCTGGGACAGGTGGCCCTCCTGCGCGCGGATGGCGCTGGCGAAGTACCGGAAGTGGTCGACGGCCAGCGGCATGTCGGCCGCGAGTGTCTCACGGACGGGCTTCCCGTTGTCCCAGGTCTCGGCCACCGCGAGCATCTCGAGGTTCTCCTCCATCCGGTCCGCGATGCGGTTGAGGACGGACGCACGCTCGGCGACGGAGGTCTTGCCCCACGCGGGAGCGGCCTTGTGGGCGGCATCGAGGGCGAGGTCGATGTCCTCGGAGGTACCGCGGGCCACCTCGCAGAAGGCCTTGCCCGTCACGGGCGAGATGTTCTCGAAGTACTGGCCCTTGATCGGTGGTGCCCACTCACCGCCGATCCAGTTCTCGTAGCGCGGCTTGAAACTGACCTTCGATCCATCCTGGCCAGGCTGGGCGTAAACAGTCATTGTCCAACTCCTTGAACTCCGTGTGTGCAGGACGTCGTCGTCCCTGCTGCACAGCGTAGGAGCCCGATGGTTGCATCAACGTTGCATCCCCGGATCAGCCCTCGGTGGTGGATCCCTCGTCCGGTTCCTCCGCAGGTGCGCCCGGCTTCCTCGCCGCCGGGTCATCGGCCGGAGCACCCTCGACGGGAGCCTCCGGATCGGCGCAGGGATCCTCGCTGGCCGGCTCCACCCCGGGATCGGTTCCGGCGGGATTCGTGGCGGGCGAAGCACCAGCGGTCGGTGCGGCGGCGACGGGTTCCGCCGGAGCATCTGCCGTCCGCTGCTCGGCGTCGACGGGATCCGTGGCGCAGGGCGGCTCGGTCGGGTCGACGACGGGCGGCTCCGTCGGGGCCGGGGTCACCGGCTCCGTCGGGGCAGGCACCGGCGTAGCGGTCGGGCTCGGCGCCGGCGTAGCGGTCGGGCTCGGCGTCGGTGTGGCGCTCGGCGTCGCAGACGCGGTCGGCTTCGGCGTCGCAGACGCGGTCGGCTTCGGCGTCGCAGACGCGGTCGGCTTCGGCGTCGCAGACGCGGTCGGCTTCGGCGTCGCAGACGCGGTCGGCTTCGGCGT